>DATLKW010000411.1:0-9575 GCA_035538175.1 Gemmatimonadales bacterium
TCACCCCCACGGGCGGGCTCGAGGACCGAGCCGCGGGGGAGATGGGCATGAGGGCCAATGAGCTGCCCAAGCTTCGGCTCGCTGACCTGCAACCGATGGAGACCGCAGCGGACACGGGAGGCGATCCCCAGACGAGTGCCAACGTGCGCAACTGGCTCGAGTGCGTGCGCAGGCGCAAGCGGCCAAACGCTGATATCGAGGCCGGCTACAATCACTCGGTGGCCTTGTGCATGACGATCGCGGCGATGCACACTGGCCGCAAAGTGACCTTTGACGACCGGAAGCACGACGTCGTGATGGGGTGAACCCTCGCCGAGGGCGGTCCTAGTGCCCGGCGGTTCGCGGCTACGCAGTTGGGTGTGGTGCGCCCTCTGGCTGCCTGCCCTCGGGTCCGCCCAAGCCCTCGCTTCCGACCGCGTCGACGTGATTCCACACGACGCCGAGCGGCGCGTCGACATTCTCGTGGGTGGCAAGCCGTTCACCGCGTACATCTACCCGACCACGCTCAAGAAGCCGACGCTCTACCCCGTGCGCGCGGCGTCAGGCACCGTCGTCACGCGTGGCTGGCCCATCGACCCGCGACCGGGCGAGCGGGTGGACCACCCGCATCAGGTGGGGGTGTGGTTCGACTACGGGAACGTGAACGGATTCGATTTCTGGAACAATTCCGACGCCATTCCCGCAGACCACGCGGGCCAGATGGGCACGATCCTGCACCGGGCCGTGCGTCGGGCTGAGAGCGGCACGGGAGCGGGCACACTCGAGGTCACGGCCGAGTGGGTGGGCCCGCACGGGATGGCGCTGGTGCGGGAGGAGACGCGCTTCGTCTTCCGAGCCGCTCCGGGCGTGCGCGCCATTGATCGGATCACGACTCTGAAGGCGCTCGTCACCGCGGTGACCTTCAAGGATGACAAGGAGGGCCTGCTCGGCTTGCGGGTGGCGCGCGCGCTCGAGCAGCCGTCAACGACGCCCGAGGTCTTCACGGACGCGCTTGGCCATGCCACGAGCGTGCCGGTTCTCAACAACGCGGGGGTGACGGGCCACTATCGCAGCTCGGAGGGGTTCGAAGGGGACGCGGTGTGGGGTACGCGGGGTCGATGGACGATGCTCTCGGGCAGCGTCGCGGGCGAGCCCCTGACGATCGCGATCCTGGACCACCCGGCGAACGTTGGGTTCCCGACCTATTGGCACGCACGGGGATACGGGCTCTTCGCCGCGAACCCGCTCGGCGTCAAGGCGTTCACCAATGGAAAGGCGGAACTCAATTTCCGGCTCGCCCCGGGGCAGACCACCACCTTTCGCTACCGCATCCTGATTCTCTCCGGTGCCGCGACCCCTGAAGAGATCGAGACACGCTATCAGGATTTTGCCCGGTGACCTCGCGGCCCGGCTTCCGCTGGACGGTTTGCGCCCTCCTCTTTGCGGTGACGACCATCAACTACGTCGACCGCCAGATGCTCGGGATCCTCGCGCCGACCCTGCAGCGCGAGCTCGGCTGGTCGGAAACCAATTACGGAGACGTCGTCTTTTGGTTCAGCTTCCTCTACGCGGCCGGCTTCCTCGCGGTAGGGCGCTGGCTGGATCTGGTGGGAGTACGGCGGGGCTTCGCGGTCGCGGTCGTGGCGTGGAGCCTTGCGGCGATCGGACACGCGTTCGCGCGCACGACGGCGGGCTTCTCGGCGGCCCGGGCGCTCCTCGGCCTGGGGGAGTCGGCCAACTTCCCCGGCGCGATCAAGGCGGTGGCAGAGTGGTTTCCCAAAGGGGAGCGGGCCCTCGCCACTGGCATCTTCAACGCCGGCACCAATACCGGGGCGATCCTCACGCCCCTCGTCGTGCCCTGGCTGGCGCTTACGTTCGGGTGGCGCTGGGCCTTCATTGCGACCGGTTCGCTGGGCTTCTTGTGGCTCGCGGTGTGGCTCGCGGTGTACCGTAGCCCCCCGGTCGCCGTCACGGGTGATCCCAGAGAGGGGGGGAGCGAGCGGGTGCCGTGGCTCGCCCTTCTCGGCCAGCGGCAAACGTGGGCGGTCGTTGTGGGGAAGGCCATGACGGACCCGATCTGGTGGTTTTATCTGCTTTGGTTGCCCAAGTTCCTCGACGCGAGGTACGGCATTAAGCTCGCGCAGGTGGCGCTGCCGCTCATCGTCGTGTACCTCGTGGCCGACGCGGGGTCGGTTGTCGGCGGCTGGTTCTCGGGTGCGCTGCTCAAGCGGGGGTGGACCGTCAACCGAGCGCGCAAGGTCGCGTTACTCTGCATGGCGCTGGCGATCGTGCCCACGGCGCTCGCCCCCCGGGCGGGGAGCCTGTGGACGGCCGTGGCGTTCGTGAGCGTGGCTGCGGCGGCGCATCAGGGCTGGTCCGCGAACGTCTATACGCTCGCGAGCGACATGTTTCCGCGCGGCGCAGTGGCCTCCGTGATCGGGATCGCGGGAAGCGCCGGTGCGGCGGGGGGCGCCCTCTTCCAGTTGGCGACAGGGCGCATTCTCGACGCCACGGGGAAAAACTACGGGCCGCTGTTCATCATCTGCAGTGTCGCCTACGTATCGGCGTGGACTATCATGCATGTTCTCGTTCCCGACTTGCGACCGGCGCGTGTCTCCGCGGTCACGTCGCCCGTCACCCTGTCACCGCTTCCTGGGCCGGAGAAGACCTTATGACCAGAGTTGCGTTGTGCCTCGTTCTCGCCTGCGCGGGTGGCGCCGCTGCGCAGACGTCGCCGGCGGGCTCCGTGCCGCCGAACCAGTTGACCGCCGCCGAGCGCGGCGTGGGGTGGCGGCTCTTGTTCGACGGGCGCAGTCTCACCGGGTGGCGCGGGCTCGGCTACGACACCGTCCCGACCGCGCACTGGGTCGTCGTGAAGGGGACGATCAAGAAGATTGCCAGTGGCAACGTGCCGCGGGTTGCGGACGGGCGGCCGCTGAACGGCGGCGATCTCCTCACGATCGAGACGTTCGGGGACTTCGAGCTGAGCTTTGACTGGAAGGTCACACCCGGCGCCAATAGCGGTGTCAAGTACAACGTGTCCGAGGAGATGTCCATGGCGCAGGGTGGCCAAGGCGGGCCGAGCCACTCGGCGTTGGGGTTCGAGTATCAGGTGCTGGACGACGACCGGCATCCCGACGGCCGATTGCTGGCGCACCGCGCGGGGGACCTGTACGATCTGGTGCCCTCGAACGCCAACAAGCACCTCCGACCCGTGGGCGAGTGGAACGAGGGGAAGATCGTCTACCGCGGCAACCACGGGGAGCACTGGTTGAACGGGGCGAAGGTCCTCGAGTTCGACCTCGGCACGGCACGCATGGACTCCGCCGTCGCGAAGAGCAAATTCCGCTCGCTGAAGGGTTTTGCCGATCGTCGCAAGGGCCACATCGTTTTGCAGGACCACGGAGACGAGGTCTACTTCCGCAACATCAAGGTGCGTGACCTATGAAGCGTCGGACATTCTTGAAAGCCGCCTCGGCCGCGGGATTCGGCCTCGTGACGTCGCCCGGGGTCTCCTCCTGGCTGAGCTCGCCCAACGAGCAGGTTCGCGTGGCGGTGATGGGCCTCAACGGGCGCGGAACGGTGCTCGCGCGGGCCTTCGCGCGAGCCGCCCACGCACATGTAGGCGCGGTGTGCGACGTCGATGCAACGGTGCTCGCCAAGGGGGTCTCCGTCGTCGCTCGCGCCCAGAGTCAGGCCCCCACGGGGCTCGACGACTTCCGCCGGGCCCTGGACGACAAGGACGTGGACGCGCTCGTGATCGCCGCGCCGGACCACTGGCATGCGCCCGCCGCGATCCTCGCGATGCAGGCCGGCAAGCACGTCTACGTGGAGAAGCCCTGCGGGCACAACCCGCACGAGGGCGAATTGCTGGTGGCGGCGCAGCGCAAGCACCAGCGCGTCGTGCAGATGGGAACCCAGCAGCGATCCGCACCACGCTCGATGGAGCTCGTCGCCGCGATCAAGGAAGGCGTGATCGGGCGGCCGTACCTCGCCCGCACCTGGTACGCGAACACGCGCGCTTCGATCGGTCGCGGGAAGGTTGCGCCGGTCCCAAAGACGCTCGATTACGAGCTGTGGCAGGGCCCGGCGCCGCGGACGCCCTACCACGACAACGTCATTCACTACAATTGGCACTGGTTCCGGCGCTGGGGGACGGGCGAAATCTGCAACAACGGCACGCACGAGCTCGACGTCGCTCGCTGGGCTCTGGGCGTCGACTACCCCTCGAGTGTCACGTCCGTGGGCGGCCGGTATCACTTCGACGACGATTGGGAGTTCCCCGACACGCAGGAGGCCTGTTTCGGATTCGACGGTGGGAAGACCATCATTTGGCAGGGGCAGAGCTGCAACGGCCTAACGACGTTCGGCCGGTCGCGTGGCACGGCGATCCTCGGCGCGGCGGGAAGCGCCGTAGTCGACCGGGACGGCTACATCATCTACGACCTCAAGGAGCGGGTGCTGAAGCAGTCCCTCGCGGCGAAGGGCGTGGACGGCCTTAACACCAGTGCTGACGATGACATGACCGGCTTGCACATCGACAATTTTGTGGATGCCATCCGAACCGGTGCCGCGCTCCATCAGCCGATCGACGAGGGAGTGAAGAGCGTGCTGCTCGGTCACCTCGGCAACATTGCGCAGACCCTCGGCCGAACGCTGCGCGTGGACGCGGCGTCGGGCCGCGTTCTGGGCGACGAGGCAGCGATGAAGTTCTGGCAGCGGGAGTACGCCGCCGGCTGGGCGCCGGCGGTCTAGCGACGTGCCTGTGCTGCTCGACGCCGACCGGTTTTTCGACCCCGAGCCGACGGTCCGGCGCCTCGCGCGCGAGCTGTACGAGGAGACGCGTCGCCTGCCGCTCGTTTGCCCGCACGGACACGTGGATGCGCGGATCCTCGCCGCGAACGAGCCATTCCCCGAGCCCGCGGCGCTGATCGTCCAGCCGGATCACTACATCCTGCGGATGCTGTACGCGCGCGGCGTGCCGCTCGAAGAGCTCGGCATCGCGCGCCGCGACGGCAAACCGGTCGAGGCCGACCCCTGCAAGGTGTGGCAGCGCTTCGCCGAGCACTATTACCTGTTTCGCGGCACGCCCACGGGGGCGTGGCTTGAGTACGAGCTGCACGAAGTGTTCGGCGTGGGCGACCGGCTGTCGGGCGGGACGGCCGCGGCGATCTATGACGAGATCCGCGAGAAACTCGCGAGCCCCGAGTTTCGGCCCCGCGCGTTGTTCGAGCGATTCAACATCGAGGTGCTCGTCACGACGGACGCCGCGCGCGATCCCCTCGACCAGCATCGAGCCATTCGGACATCGGGGTGGAAGGGGCGGGTGCTCCCGTGCTTGCGCCCCGACGCGGTGTTTCGAATCGCCGCGCCAGGGTGGAACGCCGAGCTCGACGCGCTCGGGCGCGAGCACGGCGCGCCGCTCGTCGATTACGCGGAGTTCATCCGGGCCCTCGAAGACCGACGCTCCTTCTTCAAGAGCATGGGCGCGACCGCCACCGATCACGGAGTGCTCGAGCCCTACACCACGTGGCTCTCGGCGGACGACGCGGAGACGCTGTTTCAGCGAGCGCGCCAGGGCGACGCGACCCCGGCCGACGAACGCCAGTTCACCGGCCACCTCCTGATGGAGATGGCCCGCCTCTCCCTTGCAGACGGGCTCGTGATGCAACTGCACGCCGGCGCCGTGCGGGATCACAACCGGGAGGTGTTCGAGCGATTCGGGTCCGACCGGGGGGGAGACATTCCCGTCGCCACCGAGTTCACCCGTAACCTGCGTCCGCTTCTGAACGCCTACGGCAACGACCGGCGGTTCACCGTCGTGCTGTTCACGCTCGACGAATCGACCTACAGCCGCGAGCTCGCCCCCCTCGCCGGGCACTACCCCGCGGTGCGTCTCGGAGCGCCGTGGTGGTTCCACGACTCGGTCGAGGGGATGCGGCGGTTCCGGGCGGCCACGACAGAGACGGCAGGGATCTACAAGACCGCGGGCTTCAACGACGACACGCGGGCCTTCTGCTCCATCCCCGCCCGGCATGACTTGGCGCGTCGGGTGGATGCCAACTACCTCGCGGGGCTCGTAGCGAGCCATGCGATCGACCGCGACGACGCTCGGCGCATGGCGCGAGCGCTCACGTACGATCTGCCGAAAGAGACCTATCGCCTGTGAACCCGGGGGCGCGCGGCACGCAGAGGGGCGCGCGAACTGCTCCTGGCGTCGACCGAGCGCCGGTTTGGAGAGGGTGTCTCCGGGGGCGCTCGCCGCTATCGGAGCCTCGCGCGCGGACTGAGTCCGGTGTATCCGGGAAGGAGCCATCGAATGTTCGCACGACCCGCGATCTTACTCAGCCTCATCCTGGGGCTCGTCGCCGGCCGCGGTCCGTCCAGTCGCTTTAGCAACGGGCTCGCTCGCACGCCCCCCATGGGGTGGAACAGCTGGAACCATTTCGCGTGCGACGTGAGCGCCCAGCTCATCAAGGAGACGGCGGATGCGATGGCCAAGGACGGGATGCGGGACGCGGGCTACCAGTACGTCGTGATCGACGACTGCTGGCAAGTCTCCCGCGACGCGAGCGGTCGCTTGGTCGCTGATTCCCTTCGCTTCCCGGGTGGGATGAAACCGCTCGCCGACTACGTGCACGCGAAGGGGCTCAAGTTCGGGCTCTACACCGACGCCGGCCGCCACACATGTCAGGGGCGTCCGGGGACCTACGGCTCCGAGGAGCTCGACGCGCGGACCTTCGCCGAGTGGGGCGTGGATTATGTCAAGGAGGACTGGTGTTACGCCGATGGCCTCGACGCCCCGACGCAATACGCCAAGTTCCGCGACGCCCTCGCCAGCGCCGGTCGCCCGATCGTGTTCAGCATTTGCGAGTGGGGCTCGAATCATCCCTGGGAGTGGGGCCCGGAGACCGGCAATTTGTGGCGCACCACGGGAGACATCGAGGATCGATGGGGGAGTATGCTCGCCAACCTCGATCTCTCCACGCAGTACGCGACGGCCGCGGCGCCCGGCGGCTGGAACGATCCGGACATGCTGGAGGTGGGCAACGGCGGCATGACGGAGGAGGAGTACCGTGCCCATTTCAGCCTCTGGGCGTTGCTGGCGGCCCCCCTGATGGCCGGGAATGACGTGCGCACCATGTCCGCGGCCACGCGCGACTTCCTCGTCAACAAGGAGGTCATTCTGGTGGACCAGGACTCGCTCGGGAAGCAGGGGATGCTCGTGCAGGAGCCCGCGCCCGATCTGCAGGTGTGGACAAAACCGCTGGCCGACGGCTCTCGTGCCGTTGTGCTGCTCAATCGTTCGGTGCTGCAGAGCGTGATTGGGGCGTCCTGGCATGCGCTCGGCATCCACGGCTCCGCTCGGGTGCGGGACCTGTGGGCGCACGCGGACTTGGGGACGTTCACCGGGCGCTTCACCGCCACCGTGCCCGCGCACGGGGCCGTGATGGTGCGGATCACGCCCGCCCCGGGGCGCTGAGGCCTTAAAGCCGCCCTCCGCACCGCTGCCGACGCCAGGTGGCGCACTCAGCCAACGGCTACGGAGCTAGTGGAGCGTGACCCGCGCAATGGTGTTCCGAGCTGCAGACCAGCCCCCGCGAACGTCCCGTAGATCGAATAGATACCAGACCCGAAGGGCGTCGTATCCCACACGAACGTCGCCGTCTGCCGGCCGCCTGGGGCGAGGGTCACGCTGGAAATGATCTCGATGCAAAACCAGTCACCCGAGGGGGGATAGACGGTGTCCCCCTGAAGATTCGCGACGTAGAAGAGTAGCGCGCATGCGCCCTCGCTGAGCGACACCGAAAAGGGATTGGTGTTGGTCAGTATGACCGTGATGGAGGCAGGAGCGCCCTGTGGTAGGTCAAGCGGGGTCACGGCCAGCGCGAGAGTCAGACCATCTCCAGAAGCAGGAAATCGCGGACTCATGGGCTGGTGACAGGCCAGCGCTGCAAGCAGCACGCTTACGAGCGCGCGTGTGCTCACCGGGGTCCCCCGACGCTCTCCGACAGGCAGCGATGTGCGTGGCGGCTGGCGCTGGCCAGCGCCGCGGCACCGGGCGGTCGCTCTCAGGGTGCGCAGACACGACCAGGTGAGACGCCGGTCGAACCGGGTAACGTGACGCTCCAAGC
Organism: Gemmatimonadales bacterium; assembly: GCA_035538175.1. Classification (GTDB taxonomy): domain Bacteria; phylum Gemmatimonadota; class Gemmatimonadetes; order Gemmatimonadales; family GWC2-71-9; genus AG41. Next base: position 8,115 of record DATLKW010000411.1, read on the forward strand.
CGGGGCGCTGTTGGGCACAAACGCAGCCGTGCTCGGGCCCCATTGCATCGGCATTGCGGAAGGCGGTACCGCGGCAACGGAGATGGGGTCGCCCGTCGTCCACGTGTAAGTCTTCGTGTCCCCACTTGGCTGGGCGACGACCTGAAACGTCGCCGACGGCGGCAACGCAAGGCACGCCGACGATCCCGTGACACGACCGAGGTCCACCGCCCACGGGCCTCCCGGAGTGTTCGGCCCATTCGTCGGGAAGCCAAGAACGCGGAGGACGGCGCATGCGCCGCCGCTACAGGTCGCGTTCGTGACGAGCAAGGTTAGACCGGAACGCGGGCCGTTGGCGGGCGAGCAGCTCAGGGCGGCGATTAGGGCGAGTGGTGCACTCCGAACGCGACGGCTGGTCACGGGCTGCCTCGTTTGAGCAGGCGTGTTCTTGAGCCTAGGCGGGGGTCAGGGGAAGTCAAGTGTCGGCGGAGCGTCGCGCATGACCCGCCGGCGCGCGGCGCCCGTGTGGCGTCAGGTGCGGGTGGACCCGCGGAGCAGGCGCCAAGCCCACACGGAGAGGGACGCCGCAACGAGACCAAGGGCGGCCATGCTCAGGAAATACCAAGGAGCTGTCGAGAGGCTCCGCCACTCCACGACCGCCCGCACGATGTGCATTAGGGCGAGGAGGCCGAAGAGGACGCCGGTCACGGCGAGATACGCTTTCATCGTGGGCCCCCTGGTGAGTGACAACGTTTCGTGCACGCTTCGTCTGCCGCTTCGCGGCAGTAGAGCTCAGATGGCATGGTTCCCGCTGGGCAGGAGGGAAGCTCCTTCCTAAATTCGTGAGCGCAATCTTCCTACTCTTGGGGGCCGATTCTGAACATTCTCCGCTCGCTCGTTCCTGTCCTCGCCGTGCTCGGCGCCGCGTGCAGCGCTGATCCCTACGAAGGGTATGCAAGCGCGGTCCGCACCGACGTCGATGCCGCTACGCAAGACGCATTTAAGATGACTGCGCGGATCCAGCTCACCGTCGTCCACAACCAGATCCCGGACGACAGTTTTGCGGTCGTGGCGCGCACCGTGACGCGTGCCGCGCACGACGTACGGGAGCGGGCGGTCCATTTCGCTCGCGTAACCCCGCCGCCCGATCTCGCGGAAGCACACGCCGGGCTGAGTGTCGCGCTGACGCGAGTGGCGGACGCCCTGGAGGCGTTGGGGGGCGTGTTTCAGCAATGTGCGGCGAGAGCGCCGTGCCAGGCTCCGCTCGACTCCGTATCGCAACAGTTTCAGTTCGTCGGTGAAGACCTTCACAACGGTCGGCAGTTCATCCAGCGCCTGCTGCTGAAGCACGGAGTCATGCTCCAGTGAGAACGCTCCTCGCCTGCGCGGGGCTCGTCGTCGCGGCTTCATGTTCGAGGGCCGAACAGCAACTTGAATCTGGGCGGCAGTATATAAGTATCACCTACACCGACACGACGTTCG
>DATLKW010000412.1:0-6542 GCA_035538175.1 Gemmatimonadales bacterium
ATCGCGTGCGCCGCGATTGCGGCGCCCTCGAGCAAGGCATGCGGTGTCCAGCGCATGATCTCGCGATCCTTAAACGTGCCCGGCTCGGACTCGTCCGCGTTCACGCAGAGGTAATGCGGCTTCTTCTTTTCTTTGGGCATGAACGACCACTTGAGGCCGGTCGGAAACCCCGCCCCCCCGCGACCCCGCAACCCCGATTCCTTGACGATGTCGATGACGCGCGGCGGATCGGTCGCAAAGGCCTGCTCGAGCGCCGCGTAGCCGCCGCGCTTCACCCAGCCCTTGTGCGTACGCGCGTCCGCCTCCCCGAAATGCCGGGACAGGATCAGGGTCTCCTTGGGATGCGGCTTGTGGGGATAGCCCATTAGCGACTCCCGTCGCGCGCAGCGGCCGGGCGAGCGGGCCGCGTCGTCATTTGTACTTCCGCACGAGCTCGGCCACCTTGTCCGGCGTCACAGATTCGATGAAGTCGTCGTCCACAAGCACGGGCGTCGGAAAGCCGCACGCCCCGAGACACTCCACCTCGATGACGGTCCATTTTCCGTCCGGGCTCGTCGCCCCGAGCTCCTTCGCTCCCGTCGCGTCGAGCAACGCCCGCACCACATCCTCGGCGCCGCAGATGTTGCACGGGGACGTCGTGCACACCTGCACGAAGTGACGGCCTACAGGGTGCTGGTGATACATCGTGTAGAAGGTCACCACGCCCTTCACGTACGCAGGCGTGAGCCCCAACACCTCGGCCACCTCGGCCATGTTGCGATCCGAGATCCAGCCGCGCGCCCGCTGCACGAGCCACAAGGCGGGGAGCAGCGCGGCCTGCCGCGTCGGATAGCGGGCGATGATCTCGTTGAGCTGCTCGAGCGTCCCGTCGGCGAAGACGGGATGGTACGCCTCGACACCGACCGTGGCCGGCGCTTCTTCCGGCGGTCCCCCACCCGCTCGCGGCTCCCCCGCTCGCTCGCGTCGTCCGCCGCGCCCCCCGGGGGTCATCGATCCACCTCGCCCATGACGATGTCGACCGACGCGTTGATCGCGATGAGGTCGCTCAGCAAATGCCCCTCCGCCATCTTCGACAGCACCGAGAGGTTGATGAACGACGGGGGGCGGATCCGCCAGCGCACCGGCTTCGCCGTGCCGTCGGACACGAGATAGGTCCCGAGCTCGCCCTTGGGGTTCTCGATCCCCACATACGCCTCGCCGACCGGGGCCTTCACGCCCTCCATGACCTGCTTGAAGTGGTAGATCATCGCCTCCATGTCGTTCATCGCCCGCGACTTGGGCGGGAGGATGACGCGCGGGTCGGCGACGTTCAGGGGCCCCTGCGGCAAGCGGTCGACCGCTTGCGCGAGAATGCGGTTCGCCTGCGCGCACTCCTCGAGGCGGACGAGGTAGCGGTCGTAGACGTCGCCGTGCTCCCCGACGACGATGTCGAAGTCGTACGTCTCGTAGCCGAGATAGGGCTTGTCCTTGCGCAGGTCGACGGCCACACCGCTGGCACGCAGCATCGGTCCGGACAACGAATGGTTGATCGCCTCGGCGGCGGTGAGGGCCCCGACGCCCTGCGTGCGCCCGACCCAGACGGCGTTGCGCGTGAGCACTCGGTCGATCTCGGCGAGCGTCTTCGGGAAGGTGCGAGTGAAGTGGCGCACCCCCTCAACAAAGTCGTCGGGCACGTCCGCCATCATGCCGCCGACCCGCGTGACGCTCGTCGTGAGCCGCGCTCCGGTCCACATCTCCTGCAGGTTGTAGATCCGTTCGCGCTCCTGGAACGCCCACAGGAAGGGCGTGAAAGCGCCGAGGTCGATCGACGTGGTGCCGAGCCACACCATGTGCGAGATAATGCGGCTCATTTCGCAGGCGATCACCCGCAACACGGTGCACCGGGGCGTAATCTCGATCCCCATCAACTTCTCCGCGGCGAGGGCGAAGCCCACGTTGTTCGCCATCGGCGAGAGGTAATCGGTGCGATCGGTGAGCGGGATGATCTGATTGTAGTGACGATACTCGCCCAGCTTCTCGAACCCGGAATGGAGGTAGCCGACGTGCGGGATCACCCGCACCACCATCTCCCCATCGAGCTCCACGACGAGGCGCAGCACGCCGTGGGTGGCGGGGTGCTGCGGCCCGAGGTTGATCAGCATATGCTCGCCCGCGACGTCGGGCTCGGCCGCCGGCGCGGCGGCCGGAGCCAAGGCGAGGGGGACCCGCGTCGGCGCGCCCCGCGCGTCCGTGCCGGGAGTCGCGAGCGCGAGTTCGACGGTGCGCTTTGTCATTCGGAGTAGGGGACCTTGCCCCGTTCCCCCTTGCGGAGCCGCTCCTTCATCTCGGGGGGCAGCTCGTCGAACGCCTCCGCGATCGGCAGTTCCTCCAACGAGTAGTGGGCCTCGGGGTTCGCCGCGAGCGCCTGGCGTACCTGCTCGGCGCGGGAGAAACGGCCCCGTAACGGGAAGTCTTTCCGCAACGGGTAGCCTTCGGCGTAGGTCTCCCACATCAAAATCCGGCGCAGATCGGGATGGCCGCGGAAGGTGACGCCGAACATGTCGTACACCTCGCGCTCGAGCCAATCGGCGCCCCGCCACAGCGGCACGACGGAGTCCACCGCGAGCTCACCCGACGGATCAAGCTCCACCTTGACCCGCAGGTCGACGCGGCGGGCCAGGGAGCGGAGGAAATAGACCACCTCGAGCGGCCGCTCGCGGTCGCGGTACTCGACCGCCGTCACGTCGACGAGATAGTCGTAGCCCTGCTCCGGCGTGTCGCGCAGCCACGCCAGCACCTCCCGTAGGGGCCCGCGCGCCACGTACACGATCGTGTCGCCACAGGACTCTTCCGCGCGGCCGATCGTGTTGCCGAAGGTCGCCCGCAGCGCGTCGACCGACGGGTTCACGCCGACCGGAACTGGTGGATGGAGTTCCCGAACGGCTCCGAAAGCTCGTCGATCTGCTCGGGGGAAAGCCGAAGCCCCCGTTCGTCGAGCGGTTGCTCGTCGCGACGCGGCACGCGGTCGAACAGCGACTCGCCCCTGATCTTCTTGTGCAAGAGCAGCACGCCGTACAACAATCCCTCGGGGCGCGGCGGACAGCCGGGGACGTACACGTCCACCGGCACGATCGTGTCGATCCCCTGCACCATCGCGTAGTTGTCGAAGATGCCGCCGGTCGAGGCGCAGGCACCCATCGAGATCACCCACTTGGGCTGCGGCATTTGGTCGTAGATGCGCCGGATCACGGGGGCGAGCTTGAACGGCAAGCGCCCGGCGCAAATCAGGACGTCGGCCTGGCGCGGCGAGAACGCCTGGCGCTCCATGCCGAACCGGGCAAAGTCGTAGCGGCTCGCCGCCGTGGCCATGAATTCGATGGCGCAGCACGCCGTGCCGAACGGCATCGGCCACAACGAATTGGCGCGCGACGCGTTCACGGCCCAATCGACCAGATCCTGGACCTTCGCGAGCAGGTAATTCGGACTCTGGCCCGCAACCTCCTTCGTCTCGAGCACCCGTTTCATAGACTCAGTCCCATTCGAGCGCCCCCCGCTTCCACACGTACACGTAGCCCACCGCAAGAATCACCATGAACACAAGCATTTCGAGCAGCAGGAACCCGGTGCTCGGCCCGCCTCCCGCCCCTGCCCCCGCCACCCCCCCGGGCGCGGCGGCTCCCCCGCCACCGAGATAGATCGCCCCCCACGGAATCAGAAACACCGTCTCGATGTCAAAAATGATGAACAGCATCGCAACGAGATAGAACTTGACCGAGAAGCGCTCATGGGCGCTGCCGAGCGGCGGCATCCCGCTCTCATACGGCGTGTCCTTGAGCGGCGTCGGCCGGCGCGGGGACAGCAGATGCGACAACCCAATCAAGAGCACCGCGTTGAACGCGACGAAGGCGAGCAGCAGCAGGAAGGAGAGATAGGGTTGGTTCATGAGTTCGTGAAAAAATTCACTTACCTTCGGAACAACGTATCCGGACCCCACCCTGTTGTCAACCGAATCGAATAGCGTAAGTCTCGACGCCGCCGATATATTGCCGCCCCATGTCCATCAAATCCGATCGCTGGATCCGCCACATGGCGAGCACCCACGGCATGATCGAACCGTTCGCCGAGAGCCAGGTGCGCGCCGGCGTGATCTCCTACGGCCTCTCCTCGTACGGCTACGACATGCGCGTCGCGCCGGAGTTCCGGATCTTCACCAACGCGCTCTCCGCCGTCGTCGACCCGAAGAACTTCGATCCGAAATCGTTCGTCGAGTTCACGGGCGGCGTCTGCATCGTGCCGCCGAATTCGTTCGCCCTCGCACGCTCCATTGAGTACTTCCGGATTCCCCGCAACGTCCTCACGCTCTGCGTCGGCAAGAGCACCTACGCCCGCTGCGGCATCATCACCAACGTGACGCCGTTCGAGCCGGAGTGGGAAGGCTACGTCACGCTGGAGATTTCCAACACGACGCCCCTCCCCGCGCGGATTTACGCGAACGAGGGCATCGCCCAGGTGCTCTTCTTCACTGCCGACGAGGGGGACGAGTGCGAGGTCAGCTACAAGGACAAGAAGGGGAAATACCAGGCGCAGCAAGGGATCACCCTGCCACGGTTGTAACGGAGACTTAGGCGAGCTCGCTGCGCGCCGGGCGAGAGCCGAGCGCGGTGATGAGCAGCGTGGCGCCGGCGAGAATCGCGAGGTCGGGCACCCAGCCGAGCTCGGTCCGCGGCACGGCCATCTGCACGAAATTCATCACGAAGTCGAACGCCCCGACGAGCAGCCCGAGCAGCACCGTGGCCTGGAGCACTCGGCCGCGCTGGGCGAGGACGCCGCCCACCACGAGCGCGACCGCACCCTGCCCCGCCGCGATCCCGAACGTCGTCATCGCGTCCTCGAGCAGCACGCTCCAGAATCCGGGCCGACCGGCGTGATAGCTAAAAAACACGGTGTGGACGAGCGACAGCGCCACCCCTGCCACGGCGGCACACAACGTCGCCCACACGGCGTACCCGATCACGATCCGCATGCGATCACCCGTCTCGCCCGCCATCGCGACGCCTCCCCCCTGCGGGACCGCTTTGCGAAATGTGACGCCCTGGGCGCGGACCCGCTAGATATCGACCGGGACATTATCTTAGCCGGGGGCGGAGGGCAGGATCGACCCATGCGCACGCGCGAAGGGGAGGCCCCATGACCGCTCGGCCCGGGTGTTACTCGTTCGACCGATGACCCCGCAATCCCTCGAGGGGCTCGTAACGGGGCGCCCGGTGAAGCTGCGGGTGACGCTCCTCGTCGTTGCCCTCGCGGCCAGTGGGTACGCCAGCGGCCTTCCCCTCTATCTCTACTTCCGCGTGAGTCGGCCGGCGCTCGCGTTCGGCGCCGCGACGGCGGTCGCGGCGAGCGTAGCCCAAGATTTCGCCCGCCGCGACAGCGCGCTCGATCAGCTGCGCGCACTGACGGCCCGACTGGCGGGACGCCCAACGTCGCCCGCCGACTCGCTGGCGCTCGCGCACCGGTTGCTCACGCTGGGAGAAACGCGGACCGCGACGCTGCCCGACACACCTGTGCTGCCGGCGCTGCGCGACGTCTGGCAGCGAACCGATGACGCCACAGTGGGGCTCGCCCGGGCGCTCGCCCAGGTCGTCGCCGCGCTCGAGGCGGGGCACCGCCCGACGGCCGACCGCCTCGCCGTCGTGGACACCCTCGACCGACGCGCCCACGCTGCGCGCGCGAGCGTCACCCTGATCGCCGCCGCCGATCTGTTGGCGCGCCAGCGCGCCCTGCGCGAGACCGCGCGCACCGTGCAGCGCGACACCATCCTCTGGCTCGTGGTCGGCACCCTGCTGGCGGTCGTCCTGTTCCAGGTGGTCCGGCGACGGCTGTGGGGGCCGCTGGCGAAACTCGAGGCTGGCCTAGCCGAGGTGGCGGAGGGGGACCTGACGGTGCGCCTTCCCGTCCGGGTCGCGGACGAGATCGGACGCCTCGCGCAGCACTTCAACGCGATGACCCGCGTGCTACGGGATCGGGCCGAGGAGCAAGGCCGCTTCGCCGCCGCCGGGGAGTTGCTGGCGGGCGTCGCGCACGAGGTGAACAACCCGCTGATGGCGATCGCCGCCCACGCCGAAAACCGACTCGGGGATCCCGGCCTCGGCGACGAGCAGCGCGGTGAGATGAGCCAGATCCTGCGCCAGGCGCGGCGCGCCACGAAGCTGCTGCGCGGGCTCCTGCGGTTCGTGCACGCTACGGACCGCGAAACCGGCCGCGTGAACCTTAACGACGTGGTCCGGGGCGCGCTCGACCTCGTCTCCTATCGCTTTGGCGTCGACGAGATCACGGTCGGCGGTCGCCTCGACTCCAACCTCCCCCTGGTCGAAGGCGACGCGATCAAACTTGAACAGGTCGTCGTCAATCTCCTGGCGAACGCCATCGACGCGCTCCGCCTCATCACGCCGCCACGCCAGCTCACGGTCGACACATGGACCCGCGATGCCCAGGTCTGCGTGGCGGTGACCGACAACGGCCGTGGTGTTCCCCCGGAGTTCGCCACGCGGCTCTTTCGGCCCTTC
>DATLKW010000413.1:0-4601 GCA_035538175.1 Gemmatimonadales bacterium
GGCCTACGTCGCTGCGGACCCCGCCCCCGATCCCGCGCGCGAGCTTGTGCCCAAGCCCGGGGACGTGGGGTGCGTAGCCGTGATCCGTTCGCGCCAGCCGCTCCCGGACGGACGCTCGGACATCGTCACGGTCGGCGAGCGCCGCTTCGTGTTGCGGCGCTGGGTGGAGCGGGACCGACCCTATCGTGTCGCCGACGTGGATGAATTCGACGACGAGCCGGTCGACCCCGACGAAGTGCGGGCGCTCGTGGCGGACGTGCGCGACCGGTTCGCGCGGCTCACGCGGGCGCAGGGCGTGCTCGGGGCGTCCCCCGACGACGAGGCGAGCCTGCCCGAGGACCCCGCGCGCGTCTCGTTCCTCGTCGCCGCGGCACTTGATCTCGAGCCCCCGGCGAAGCGCGTCCTCCAGGCCGGCCGCAGCACGAGCGCGCGCCTGCGGCAGCTCGCGAGCGTGCTCCAGCCGCTCGCCGCGGACGCGGAGCGGCGGGCGACGATCCGGGTGCGCGCCCGGGGCAACGGCCACGGCGAGCGCCAGCCCGAGCGCGGGGGCGCGACGTGACCACGGGCGGGCTGGTCGAGGCCCTCGGGGCGATCGTCGGCCTGGGGCACGTGCGGGTCGCGTTGGCGGAGCGCGTAGCCTACGCCCGCGACGGGCTCCCCACGCTGCGCCGGGTGCCGGGGGTCGTGGTGCTTCCCGGGCAGCGCGATGAGGTGATCGCCGTCGTCCGCTTGCTCGCCGCGCTCGGCGTCCCGTTCGTGCCGCGTGGCGCGGGCACCGGCCTCTCGGGCGGCGCGCTCGCCGATGCCGACGCCGTCTTGATCGTGCTGACGCGGCTCAACCGCGTCGTGAAGATCGACTCGCGAAACCGGCTCGCCGTCGTCGAGCCCGGCGTCGTGAACGCGCGGCTCTCCGTCGCCGCAGCCCCCTATGGCCTGCAGTACACGCCGGACCCATCGAGTCAGAGCGCCTGCACGATCGGTGGCAACGTGGCCGAGAACGCCGGCGGCCCCCACTGCCTGAAGTACGGGGTCACCGCCACCCACGTGCTCGCGTTGGAGGTGGTGTTGGCCGACGGGCAGGTGGTCGAGCTCGGCAGCCCCGGAGGCGAGCCGTGGGGACCCGATCTCGTCGGGCTGTTCGTCGGGTCCGAGGGCAACTTTGGCGTCGCGACCCGCATCACGGTGCGGCTCTTGCCGATGGTGCGGGCCGTGCGCACCCTGCTCGCCGATTTCGACTCGCTGCGCACGGCGGGCGCCGCGGTGTCGGCGGTGATCGCGAGTGGGATCGTGCCCGCGGCGCTCGAGATGATGGATCAGTCGTGTATTCGCGCGGTGGAAGACTCCGTCTACGCGGCCGGGTATCCGCGGGATGCCGCAGCCGTCCTGCTCACCGAGCTCGACGGCGCGCGCGAAGAGGCCGTGGCGGCGGATGCCGAGACGATCGAGGGGATCCTCCGCGCCCACGGGGCGCGCTCGGTGCTCGTGGCCGCCGACCAGCGGCAGCGCGAGCGGCTGTGGCTCGGCCGCAAAAAGGCGTTCGGGGCCATGGGTCGGTTGTCGCGCGATCTCGTGGTGCAGGACGCCGTGGTGCCCCGCTCCGCGCTGCCCGACGTGCTCGAGGCCGTGGGCGGCATCGCGACCCGCTACGGCCTCACCGTGAGCAACGTGTTCCACGCAGGTGATGGGAACCTGCACCCCAACATTTCCTTCGATGGCCGCATCCCCGGCCTGCGCGAGCGCGTCGAGGCGGCGAGTGCGGAGATCATGGCGACCTGCATCGACGCGGGCGGCACCATCACGGGGGAGCACGGGGTCGGGCTCGACAAGCTGCGCTACATGCCGCTCATCTTCGATGGCGACTCGCTCGCCGCCATGCGTGCGGTCCGCCGGGTGTGGGACCCCGAAGAGCGGGTGAACCCCGGGAAGGTGGTGCCGGTGCACGCGTGCCGGGAGTGGAGCGGGGTGCGCGGGGTGAGTCGCGCGTGGCGGCCCGAGCAGGGGCGTCGCAGGTCCGGGGCGCCGGCCGCGGTGCCCGCGCCGCCGTCTGGGGCCCTCGTCCCGGGAGCGCGGTCATGAGCCTCGTTGATCGGGTTCGCGCGCTCTTGGGAGCCGACGCCGTAGACGCGGTAGCGACGCCGGACGGCGTGCCGCGCGTGGCGCCCGCGTCCCCCGATGCCGTGGCGCTCTTGCTCGGGACGGCGCGCGAGGAGGGGTGGCGGGTCCGCATCGAGGGCGCGGGGACGTGGCTCCCCGCGGATGCGCCCGCCGACTTGGCGTTGACGACGCGCCGGCTCGACCGCATCCCCGCGATCGAGCCACAGGATCTCTCGGTGACCGCCGAAGCCGGGATCGGGTGCGATCTCCTGCGCCAGCAGCTTGCCGACCGCGGCACGTGGCTCGCGCTCGACCCTCCGGGGCTCGCAGGCCGCACGCTCGGGTCCGTGATCGCGACCGCCACGGCCGGCCCCTTGCGGCAGGGGTTCGGCGCCGTGCGCGATCATCTCCTCGGCCTCACCTTCGTGACGGGCGACGGGCGCCTCGTGCACAGCGGGGGCCGCGTGGTGAAGAACGTGGCCGGCTACGATCTGACGAAGCTAGAAGCCGGAGGATTCGGCGCCTTCGGCGTGATCGTGCTGGTGCACCTACGGTTGCGCGCCCTGCCCCGCGCTGACCAGACCCTGGTCCTGGAGGGGTCGCGCGAGGACCTGACACAGGTCGCCGAAGACATCGTCGCCGCCGGGATCCAGCCGGCGGCCCACGAGCTCCTGTCCCCCGCGCTCGCGCGCCGTGAGCGCTGGGTCTTGGCCGTCCGGTTCGCCGGGTCCGGGGCGCTCGTCGCGGCTGAGGAGGCCGGTCTGCGGGCCGCCACAGGCGGGCGCTTCACCCCGCTGCGCGCCGAAGAGGGGCACAGCCTCTGGATGCGCGCCGCCGAGAGCTTCGCCGCGCGACCGGTGGCGTTCCGCATCGGCGGTCTCTCCGACTCGAGCGACGAGCTGCTCGACTTGCTCCAGCACCAGGTGGGGGACGAGTGGATCTCCGCGAGCCCCGCGATCGGCGCGATCCGTTGGGGTGGCGACACCACGGTGGACCGCCTGAAGCGCTTGCGGCGCACCCTCGCCGGCCTCGAAGTGCCGCTCACGCTCGAGCGGGCGCCCTGGGAAGTACGGGCGAGCGTGGGCCATTTCGGCGCCTACCGCGAGGGCGTGGGACCGCTCGTCGCCGGGCTGCGGCGCACGTTCGACCCAGGCGAAGCGTTCGTCGTCGCGATCGAAGGAGCCGAGTGACGGCTCGCGCGGGCTTCGCCGCGCTCGACCCGTGCGTGCACTGCGGTTTCTGTCTTCAGGCGTGCCCCACCTTCCTCGCCACGGGGGACGAGGCCGACAGCCCGCGCGGGCGGATCGAGTTGATGCGCGCGCTCGAGGCGGGTGAGCTCTCGCCCGACGACCCCGGGCTCACGCTTCACCTCGATCGCTGTCTTGGATGTCGTGGCTGTGAGCCCGTCTGTCCATCGGGCGTGGGCTACGGCCAGGGCCTCGCCGCCGCCCGCGCCCTGATCACGCGCCGCCGGGGCCTGCCGGCCCTGGTGCGCACCGCGCTCGGGGCCCTGACGGGGGCGGGGGTGTCGCGTGTGGTGTACGCCCTGGCACGCGCGTTTCGGGGGACGGGGATCCCGCGCCGGCTCGCGGGGTGGGGACGGCTGCGGTTCGCGATGGCGATGCTCGCGGCCACCACGCCCCCGACAGGTGACGGGTGGGCGCGCGGGACGGCGCGGGCGCGTGGCGGGTCGCGCAACCCCGCACCGCGAGCGCCCGCGCCCGGGGCCCCGACGGTGCTCCTGTTCCGGGGTTGCGTCATGGACGGCCTGTTCGGGCACGTCCACGCGGCCACGATTCGCACGCTCGGGGTGAACGGGTACGCGGTGGCCGAGGCGCCGGCGCAGGTGTGCTGCGGCGCGCTGCACGCGCACGCGGGGGCGCAAGACGAGGCCCGCCGCCTCGCCCGGGCGAACCTCGCGGCCTTTGGGACCGGGCACGACCCGATCGTGGTGAACAGCGCGGGCTGTGGGGCGATGCTCAAGGAATACGCCCACCTGCTCGACGACACCGACGGCAGCGAGGGAGAGGGGGAGGGAGAGGGGGAGGGGGCGCGGTTCGCCGCGCGCGTGAAGGACGTCACCGAACTCCTCGCCGAGCGTGGGCCGCGTCCCGGGGCGCCGATCGACGCCACCGTCGCCTACGATCCCCCCTGTCACTTGCTGCACGCGCAGCGCATCGCCGAGCCGCCGGAGCAGGTGCTGCGGGCCGTGCCCGTGCTGCGCGTCCTGGTGCTGCCCGACGCCGCGCAGTGTTGTGGCAGCGCGGGGCTGTTCACGCTCGTCGAGCCCGCGATGTCGCGCGCCGTGCTCGCCCCCAAACTCGCGTCCCTCAAGGAAGCGCGCCCGCAGATCGTCGCCACCGGCAACCCCGGGTGCCTGCTGCAGATCGGCGGGGGGCTCGCCGCCGCCGGGATCCCGGCCCGAGCGCGCCACCCCGTGGAGCTGCTCGACGAGTCCTATCGCCGAGCGGGCTATTATGCTTGAAGGGTGATGACGGTAGTCCAGC
>DATLKW010000414.1:0-8739 GCA_035538175.1 Gemmatimonadales bacterium
CGACACGTCGACTACAACGGCCGCTTCTGCATGTCGAGCGCCGCGGCGGCCGGGAGCCGTGCCTTCGGAGTGGACCGAGGACTGCCGTTCCCGCTCGAGGACATCGCCCACGCGGACGCAATCCTGCTCGCCGGGAGCAACCTCGCCCACACCATGCCTCCCATCCGGCGCTACTTCGAGGCGCAGCGGCGCAACGGCCGTGCGCTGGTAGTCGTGGACCCGCGACGCACGGCCACGGCGGAGCTCGCGACGGTCCACCTGCGACTAATTCCGGGGACCGACGCGGCCCTTGCCAATGGACTCCTCCACGTCGTCGTGCGGGACGGTCTCGTCGACGGCGACTTCGTTCGCGCGCGCACCGAGGGGTTTGAACGCGTGAAGAGCGTCGCGGCGACCTACTGGCCGGAACGCACCGAGCGGATCACCGGGGTCCCCGAGGCGGAGCTCGTCCGCGCCGCCCGCGTCCTCGGGACCGCCGCGCGCCCCATGGTGCTCACCGCGCGGGGACCGGAGCAGCATGCCCAGGGGGTCGCGAACACCCTAGCCTACATCAACCTCGCCCTCGCGCTCGGCCGCGCAGGGGTCCCGTTTGCGGGGTACGGGTGCCTCACGGGGCAGGGAAACGGCCAGGGGGGCCGGGAGCACGGCCAGAAGGCGGACCAACTCCCGGGCTACCGGCGTATCGATGACCCCGTCGCTCGGGCGCACGTCGCGGCCGTATGGGGCGTGGCCCCAGAGGCGATCCCGGGCCCCGGTCGCTCCGCGTACGAGTTGCTCGACTCGCTGGGCCGCGATGACGGAGTGCGCGCGCTGTTCGTCATGGGCTCGAACGTTCTCGTCTCCGCACCCCACGCCTCCCACGTCGAGGCGCGGCTCCGCGCGCTCGACTTCCTCGTCGTGGCCGATTTCTTCCTCTCCGAGACCGCCCAACTCGCGGACGTGGTGCTCCCGGCGGCCCAGTGGGCCGAGGAAGAGGGCACGATGACCAACCTCGAGGGGCGCGTGATTCTGCGGCGCCGCGCCCTCGCCCCACCCCCGGGAGTGCGCACCGATGTGGAGATTCTGTGTGCCCTCGCCGAGCGCTTGGGACGCGGGGAGCACTTCCGCTTCGCTGGCGCGCGCGACGTGTTCGACGAACTGCGGCGGGCGAGCGCGGGGGGAATCGCCGATTACTCGGGGATCACCTACGAGAAGCTGGCCGCGCGGCGCGGCGTCTTTTGGCCCTGCCCCGCGGATGACCACCCGGGGACCCCGCGGCTTTTCGCCGAGGGCTTCGCGACGCCCTCGGGACGGGCGCGGTTTCATCCGGTTCGGCATCAGCCGCCGGCGGAGTCCCCCGACGCCGAGTTCCCACTCTACCTCACCACGGGTCGGGTCCTCGCCCACTACCAGTCCGGCACCCAAACGCGGCGCATCCCGCAGCTCGAGCGGCTTGCCCCGGGGCCGCTCGCCGAGATTCATCCGGCCGCCGCCCGACGGGTGGGGCTCGCCGACGGCGCGCCGGTGCGGGTGGTGACGCGCCGCGGCAGCGCCAGGTTCACCGCGCGCCTCACTCGCGATATCCGCGAGGACACCGTGTTCGTCCCGTTCCATTGGGGCGGCGAGCGCTCGGCGAACCGATTGACCAACCCCGCGCTCGATCCCACGAGCCGGATGCCCGAGTTCAAGGTGTGCGCCGCCCGCCTCGAACGCATAACGGAAGGAGCCGGCCTGGTATGACACAGAAGCAACTGCTCGTGGTCGTCGGCACCGGGATGGTCGGCGCCCGCTTCGTCGAGGAGTTGATCGCGCGCGGCGGGGCGGACCGGTTTCGCATCGTCATGTTCGGTGAAGAGCCGTACGGCACGTACAACCGGATCCTGCTCTCGAGCGTCCTGGCCGGCAGTCACGATCCCAAGGACATCCTCATCAGCCCCCTCTCCTGGTACGAGGAGCACGGGATCGAGCTCCACGCCGGTGTGCCGGTGACTGCCGTTGACCGCAACGCCCGGCGGGTCCACGGGGCGACCGGGGTGCGGTGCGCCTACGCCAAGCTCGTGATCGCCACCGGCAGCAGTCCCGTGCTCCCGCCGATGAGCGGACTCGAAGCGCCAGAAGGCGGCTTCAAGGAGGGGGTGTTCGTCTTCCGGACGCTCGACGATTGCCAGGCCATCGTGCGCGCCGCGGGCCGAGCGCGGCGCGCCGCCGTGATCGGCGGCGGGCTGCTCGGTCTCGAGGCGGCGCGCGGGCTCCTCCACCGGGGTCTTGAAGTGCACGTCGTGCACCTCAAGGCGCACCTGATGGAGATGCAGCTCGACCCGCCCGCCGGGCAGCTGCTCCAGCGCAGCCTCGAGGGGATGGGCCTGCGCGTTCTGCTCGAGAAGGAAACTGCTGCCGTCGTGGGTGGCAGCCGAGTTACGGGCCTCGAGTTCCGGGACGGCTCGGTGCTCGAGTGCGACATGGTGGTGATCGCGGCGGGGATCCGTCCCAGAGTCGGTCTCGCGGCCCAGGCCGGCCTCGCGGTGGAGCGTGGCATCGTGGTGAACGACGCGCTCGCTTCGATCAGCGATCCCGATGTCTTCGCTATCGGCGAGTGCGCACAGCATCGGGGCCGGGTCTATGGGTTGGTCGCCCCGCTGTGGGAGCAGGCCATGGTGCTGGCGGAGCGCCTATCCGACCGCAATCCGGAAGCGCAGTATCGGGGCTCGAGGCTTTCGACGAAGCTCAAAGTCGCCGGCCTCGACCTCGCCGTGATGGGCGCCGCGGAGCCCTGCCACCAGAGCGACGAAGTCATCACCTATGTCGAACCGTCGCGCGGGATCTACAAGAAGCTCATCGTATGCAACGGACGGGTGGGCGGGGCCATCGTGCTGGGTGACGGCGCCACCGTTCCCCCGCTGCTCCAGGCCTTCGATCGGGCGAGTGAGGTCCCGGAGAACCGCGCGGAGCTCCTCTTCCCACTCGCCGCGAGCAGCGCGACCACCGGTGCGGCCGACCTCCCCGAGTCCGTCCAGATCTGCAACTGCAACGGCGTCTCCAAAGGCGCGATCGTCGCAGCGGCGCGGAACGGTCACCGGAGCCTGAAGGCCCTCTGCGATGCTACGCGGGCCGGCACGGGCTGCGGGTCCTGCAAGCCGACAGTCCAGGCGATCCTCGAGGCCGCGGCGGGAGACTTGGTCCAGGAGGATCCCTCCGTGCACTACTACGTGCCCGGGGTGCCCCTGTCTAAGCCCGACCTGATCGCTGCGGTCCGCGGTCAGAACCTGCGCAGCGTGTCGGCGGTCTTTGCGGCGCTCGCGGGCGGCAAGGAGGATCCTGCGAGCAAGGTGGGACTGGCCTCGCTCCTCAAGACGATCTGGGGAAGGGACTACGAGGACGAGCGGGACGCGCGGTTCATCAACGATCGCGTGCATGCCAACATCCAACGCGACGGGACCTTCAGCGTGGTGCCCCGCATCTACGGCGGCGTCGTGACGCCCGCCCAGTTGCGCCGCATTGCGGACGTGGCCGAGAAGTATCGGGTGCCGATGGTCAAGATCACCGGCGGGCAGCGCATCGACTTGTTGGGCATCCCCAAGGAGCGCCTGCCGGCGGTATGGAGCGAGCTGGGAATGCCCTCGGGGCACGCCTACACCAAGGCGTTCCGTACCTGCAAGACCTGCGTGGGGACAGATTTTTGCCGCTACGGCGTGGGCGACAGTACGGCGCTCGGCATCGCCATCGAGCGGCGTTTCCAGGGGATCGAAGCGCCGCACAAGATGAAACTCGCCGCGGCGGGATGCCCACGGAACTGCTCGGAGGCAACCACCAAGGACCTGGGCGCGGTGGCGATCGAGGGCGGCAAGTGGGAGGTCTACGTAGGTGGGGCGGCCGGGTCCCGGGTCCGCAAAGGCGACGTGCTCTGCGTGATCGACAGACACGAGGATGTGCTGAAGTACATGGGGCGGTTCATGCAGTATTACCGCGAGCACGCCAAATACCTGGAGCGGACCTACGACTTCGTGGAGCGGATCGGGATTGAGCGGCTCCGCCGGACGCTCGTCGACGATGCAGACGGGATCTGCGGGCGACTCGACGCTGAGATCCAGGCGGCGGTGGACGCGTACCGCGACCCCTGGGAGGAGGCCGCGAACCCGGTGTACCCGGCGCAGTTCACCACGACGTTGCGTGCCGACCCCGGGCCGGTCGCCCTCCAGAAGGCCTCGTGACGGCAGGGGCCTGGGATCTCGGCCCGGTCGACCAATTGCCGCTCGGCGAGGGGCGGGTGTTCCGGGTCGACGGTCGGGACGTGGCGCTGTTCCGCGCGCGGGACGGCCGCGTGCACGCCACGCAGGCCTCCTGTCCCCATCGCGGCGGCCCGCTAGCCGACGGAGTGATCGGCGCCGGGCGCGTGATCTGTCCCCTCCACGGGCGGGTGTTTGACCTCGCGAGCGGGCGTCCCGTCGGGAACACCAGCGCCCCGCTCGTCACTTACCCCGTTGCGATCGAGGGTGGCCGCTTCGTGGTGCGGCTAGACGGGGCGACGCCGCCGACAAGCATCGCGCCAGCCGCGCCATGAGGGGACTGGCCGGCGCGCGGGTCGCCCTGCTCGAGACCCGGCTCGAGCGCGAGCTCGGGACCCTGGTGCGGCGCCACGGCGGCACGCCCGTGTGTGCTCCCGCCGTGCGCGAATCCCCGGTCTCCTCGGGGCCCGAAGTCGCGGTCTTCATCGATCAGGTGATTCGCGGCGCATATCCGGTGGTGGTCCTTCAGACCGGCGTCGGCGTGCGGCGCCTCTTCCAGGAGGCCGAGCGGCTCGGGCGGCGGGCGGACCTCGTGGCCGCACTCAAGGGGCTCACGCTGGCGGTCCGAGGCCCCAAGCCCTCCGCCGCGCTGGCGCAGGCGGGGCTCCGCCCGACGGTGACGGCCCCCGAACCCTACACCACCACCGATCTGTTGGCGGGGTTGGACGCGGTCCCCCTCGAAACCCGGGGGGTTGGGGTGGTGCACTACGGTGAGCGGAATCCGCCGCTCGTGGGGGCGCTTCTCGCGCGCGGCGCGCGGGTCCACGAACTCCAACTCTACGAGTGGCACCTTCCCGATGACCTCGAGCCGCTCCGGGCGCTGGTGCGCGAGATCGTGCGCGGTGACATCGCCGCGGTCTGTTTCACGACGCGCGTTCAACTGCGGCACCTCCTCGAGGTTGCCGCGATGACGGGGCTCGAGGCCGACCTCCTCCGCGCCCTTACGGCGCGAACGGTCACGGTCTCGGTGGGACCGAGCTGCACCGCAGCGCTCCGCGCCGTCGGGATCAGCCCGCACGTCGAGCCGCCGCGACCAAAGATGGGTGCCATGATCGCCGCCCTCGCCGAATACCTGGCGCGCTGGCGCGACGGTGGAGCGTGCTCCGGCCGCCTTGAGCCGGCCCCCCAAACGCCTGGAGCTCCCGATGGAGAGTGATCGGACCGCTGTGCGAGGCCACCTGCCCACGCTCATCGCTGCCTTCATCCACTTCGATCTGAGCTTCATGCTCTGGGTGCTCCTCGGCGCTCTGGGTGCCTACATCGCCCAGAGCGTGGCTCTTACCCCCGCCCAAAAGGGGCTCGTCGTGGGGCTGCCGATCCTCAGCGGATCGCTGCTCCGGGTCCCGCTCGGGGTCTGGAGCGATCGCGCCGGCGGCAAGCGGGTCGGCGCGGCGATGCTTGCCTTCCTGTTTCTGCCGCTCGCCGTGGGGTGGCGAGCGGGGAGCACACTGCCCACACTCCTCGGGGTCGGACTCATGCTTGGCACCGCGGGTGCCTCGTTCGCCGTGGCGCTCCCTCTCGCCAGTCGCTGGTACCCTCCCCAGCGCCAGGGTCTCGTCCTCGGGATCGCCGCGGCGGGCAACAGCGGCACCGTGATCGCGAACCTGTTGGCACCGCGTCTCGCTAATGTGCTCGGCTGGCACAACGTGCTCGGGCTTGCCATGCTGCCGTTGGGCCTCGTCCTCCTCGCGTTCGTCCTCATGGCCAAGGACGCCCCCGCCCGCGCTGCGCCGGTGCCGTTGAGCCGGTACGCGGCCATTCTCCGCTCCGCCGACCTTTGGCGCCTGTCCCTGCTCTACAGCGTCACCTTCGGCGGCTATGTGGGACTGGCGAGCTTCCTTCCCCTGTTTCTCCACGACCAGTACAGCGTGACCCCGCTCACCGCCGGGTCGCTCACGGCGCTCGCGGGCTTGGTGGGGAGTGGGACGCGTCCGGTCGGAGGATTCCTGGCCGACCGCCTCGGCGGTGCACGAGTACTCAGCGTGCTCCTCGGCGCCATCGCTGCGACCTACGCCCTGGCCACCACCCTACCGCCTGTGCAGCTAATGGTGAGCCTGGTCCTCGGGACGATGTTGTGCTTGGGGATGGGCAACGGTGGGGTCTTCCAGCTGGTGCCGCAGCATTTTCGCGCGGAAATCGGGCTCGCGACGGGCGTGATTGGGGCGGTGGGCGGTGTCGGCGGATTCTTCCTCCCGACCCTGCTCGGCTACGTGCGGCAGGTGAGCGGATCGTTCGCGGCTGGGTTCGCGATCCTCGCGTTCGTCGCAGCCGGCGCGGGCGTTGTGCTCCGGGTCTCGCTCGCCCGCCGCGTGGACCCCGCCGCGCGTGCCGACGCCGCGGTCGCGGCGCCGCCCGAACGCGACGCGGCGTAGACGCTCACGGTCTCCGAGCGACCGAGCCGCCTTGCGGCGCTCCGCGCCGTCGGAATCCGCCCCGCTATCGCCCGGTACTGGCGTGTGGCGAACCAGTCTCACTATGCGCCGCCCAGGCTATTCCTCGTGCGACGTGAGAAACGTCACGATTTGCCACCGTTCGCGCTCAGGGAGCTTCGACCAGTCAGGCATGCCGTGGCGCACCACGCCGTTCGAAAGAATCCAGTAGAGCGCGCCCGGCGTTGCCTGTCGGAGCCGTTCCTGCTTTAGGCTTGGGCCCCGGCGCGTACCGTGGCCCGCAGCGCCATGGCATTCCGCGCAATGCTGGTCGAAGAGCTTCCCGCCGGCGGCGACCGTAGTCGAGTCCTGGTGGAGGGGATTCCGCTCGACCGACGCGCTCGCGGGGACCTTCGCGAGCTCCGCGTAATGGTCATGTCCTTCGTGCTGGTGGTGGACTCCGTCCGTGGTCCCCCCCTGCCGGTCTTCCCCACGCCCTCCAAACAGCCGGCTCACCATGCCGCCGAAGTCGGACACCTCGCGCGACACGCTCCAGCGTACGAGCACCGGGTGACTGTTCTGGTTGAGGCCGAATCCGACAGATCCGCGAACGGCCCAGCCCGACGGTAGCGTCCACGCCGCGGCTGGAGCGAGATAGTGTGAGGTGGCAGGCAGGCCAGCGAGCTGCGTATCCCCAAGGCCCCCGTACAGTTCGAGTCCGATGATGAAGTTCTCGCGGCAGAACGAGCAGCGCGTCGGCGACGCTTCGAGCGCCAACGGGCGGCTGACGCCCAGCGCATAGCCGAATTCCCAGGGATTACCGGCCGACAGGTTCTTCCCCGCGAGCGGGTTCACCGCGATGTTCCACCCCCCGATGGACTTCGAGAGCAGCAGCTTGAGTTCCAACTCGTGCTTGCGGTCTTGCCGCAGGAGGGCGTTGGGATCACCGTAGTCGGATTCGACGTCGTGGCCTTCGACCTCCTTGAGGATCTTGTCCGCGCCGTTCAGCTGTTCGTACTCGACGTAGACGACGGGATTGAGGAAGTGCTCGTGGGCGAGCGGACGGAACCGGTTCTCCCAACGAAAGCCGGTGAAGAGCGTGCCGTCGGAGAAGGTCGTTTGCCCGTCCAGGTAGAGCTCCGTCGTCCACCACCCCGTTGCTCCGTAGTCGAACTCCAACCAGAGGGCGTGGAAGCCGTGGCCCCCGCGCTGGGAACCGAGGGTGGAGGCATATTCCAACTCGAGGTTTCCCGCCTCCTCGAGATAGTGGTCGTAGGTGACGAAGTAAGGACGTTCCTGGGCCAACGCCGGCGAGGAGGGCGAGGAGGAGACGGACGCGGCCAGGATAAAGACTGCGCCGAAGCGGCGCCTGCGCACACTCGGCCGTCCATTCTGGTGTCTCGACGTCGCCACCTGGCTTCGGCCACGTGCGGCCGGCAGCGCGGCACTCGGTCGTGAGGACAACATGCAACCTTATTAGTGGTAATGTGTTGCCGCACTGGCCTAGGTGACGCCGGGCGGTGCAATGAATCCCGAACGTAATTATCGACTTTCGTGCCGTCAAGTCGCAGCCGCGTGTCGACCCGGCCGACATCAGCGCGCTGGTCACGGCATCAACCAAACCCTGACGGCGGGCTTCGACGCACTGTGCGAGGCACGATGAGCAGGCTCTCGAGAACGTGGGCGGCGTGGGTGGTACTCGCGCTCGGCCGGCCGTCAGCCGCGCCCCTGTCGCCGCGCCCGACAATCGCCTACACGCTCCGGCTCGACCCCGCCCATCTCGACGTGGCCGACGTCACGGTCGAGCTCGACGACGTCCCCGCCAGCGTGCACCTCGCCATGAAGGTCCACGCCGAGTACGACGCGAGGTACTGGCGGTATCTCGACGACGTGGGCGTCGGGCAGACGGCGGACGACGACCGGGCCGGCGTGCTACGCGAGGACAGCACGCTCTGGCGGGTGAGTCTCCCTGGTGGCCACGGCGCGGTGCACTACCGGGTACACATTCAGCCGCCGCGCTCGGGCCTGCGTCGGGCCTGGCTCCCGTACGCGCGCGCGGACGGTGTCTTGATCAACCCACCGGATTTCTTCCTCTACCTGCCCGAGGT
>DATLKW010000415.1:0-2405 GCA_035538175.1 Gemmatimonadales bacterium
CGCAGCGTTTCCCACGGGCAAGAAATGGGAAGCAGTGGCGCAACAGCTGGATTCGAGCCGCCCGCATTACGTGATTTGCAACGCGGACGAATCCGAGCCGGGCACGTTTAAGGATCGCGAGATCATGCGTTGGACGCCGCATGCCTTGCTCGAGGGCGCCGCAATCGCGGCGCACGCGATTCAGGCCGAAGTCGTCTACATCTACGTCCGGGGCGAGTTCACGGAGCCGTGGGCCATCATGGAGAAGGCGCTCGCCGAGGCGCAGGCGGCGGGGGTGTTCGGCAAGATCAAGATCTACCTGCACCGGGGCGCGGGCGCCTACATCTGCGGCGAGGAAACCGCGCTGATGAACTCGATCGAGGGGAAGCGCGGCAACCCGCGCATCAAGCCGCCGTTCCCCGCGGCGGCGGGCCTCTTCGGCATGCCGACCACGATCAACAACGTCGAGACGCTCGCGGCCGTGGCCCCGATCCTCACGAAGGGCGCCGCGTGGTACAAGGCGCTCTCGCTCTCGTCGCCGAAGAGTACGGGCACCAAGCTCTTCTCGGTGTGTGGCCACGTGCAGCGCCCCGGTAATTACGAAGTCACGATGGGCTTCCCGCTCCGGGACCTCGTGCACGAGCTGTGCGGGGGGATGCGGCCTGGGCGCACACTCAAAGCGTGCATTCCCGGCGGGTCCTCGGTCCCGATCCTGAATCGCGAGGAGACCGAGAGCTGCCTGCTCGATTACGAAGGCGTCGTCGAGCGCGGGTCGATGCTCGGGTCCGGAGGCGTCATCGTGTTCGACGACTCCACCGACATGGTATATCAGATCATGCGGCTCGCGCGGTTTTACGCGCACGAGTCGTGCGCGCAGTGCACGCAGTGTCGCGAGGGCACGGCGTGGACCACCAAGATCCTCGAACGGATCCTAGCGGGGCGGGGGAAGCTGGCCGACCTGGATCTGCTGCTCGATCTCTCGGACAACATGACTGGCAAGACGATCTGCGTGCTGTCGGACTCCTGTGCGGCCCCGGTGGTGAGCGGAATCAAGAAGTTTCGCAACGAGTTCGAAGACTACATCGCGGGACGGCGCCAGCCGATCCTGGCGGCCTGAAACGGGACCGAGAGCGGGACGATGGCAGACGAGCTCGTCACCCTGACGATCGACGGTGTGCCTGTGAGCGTGCCCAAGGGGACGCTCGTGATCGAAGCCGCGAAGCAGGCGGGCGTGTTGGTACCGCACTACTGCTACCATCCCGGGCTCCCGGTAGCCGGTGTGTGCCGGATGTGTCTCGTCGAGATCGAGAAGCAACCCAAGCTCGCGATCTCGTGCGCCACGCAGGTGACCGAAGGGATGGTGGTACAGACGCAGTCGCCTGCGGCGAAGAGCGCCCGCACCGGGGTGCTCGAGTTGCTACTCATCAACCACCCGCTCGACTGCCCGATCTGCGATCAGGCCGGCGAGTGCGAGCTGCAGGACTTCACGTTTCAGGAAGGCCGCCCCGCGACGCGGTACAGTCCCGACTATCCTAAGCGCTTCAATCCAGTCGAGGACTTCGGTCCCGACGTGTTGTACGTGCCGAATCGCTGCATTCTGTGCACCCGGTGTGTGCGCTTCATGGAGGACGTGGCGAAGGAGCCGGTGCTCAATGTGTCGGAGCGCGGTGACCGCGCCTACATCGGGATTCATACGGAGGCGCGGCTCGACCATCCCTGGGCCGGCAACGTGGTCGACCTCTGCCCCGTCGGCTCGCTCTTGTCGAAGGACTTCCTCCACAAGGCGCGCGCGTGGGAGCTCGACAAGACCCCCTCGGTGTGTACGGGGTGCGCGCAAGGATGCAACGTCACGCTCGACACCCGCGACAATGTTGTCGTGCGGGTCCGCCCCCGTCCCAACCTCGAGGTCAATCGCTACTTCATCTGCGACCACGGCCGGATGAACTACCGCTGGATGAACCGCGGGGACCGGATCGAGGCGCCGCTCCTAAAGCGCGGCGGGGAGCTGCACGCCACCGACTGGGAGGACGCGTTTCAGCATCTGACGACGCTCCTCCGGGGCGCGGGGGGCGCCGCCGTGGTCCTCGCCTCGCCGAAGGCGTCCGTTGAAGCGCTGTTCTTCGCGCGCCAGCTGTTCGCCGATCGCGACTGGACCGGCGCCTTCCAGGTGGTGATGGGCGAGGAGGCCCCGCTCGCCGGGGTGCCCAACCTGGCCTTGCGCGCTGAGCGGGCACCCAATGCAATGGGTGCCGAGCTGCTCGGCTACACCGCGGGCTACGCAGCCGCGTTGGCGGCGGCGGAGAAGGCCGCGGTGGTCCTGGTGCTGGACGAGCCTGAGATCACGATTCAGCCGTCGGGCACGCTCGTCTACGCGGGCACGGTGCTGCCCCCCCGCCCGCGCGAGATCGATGTCGTGCTGCCGCTCG
>DATLKW010000416.1:0-2304 GCA_035538175.1 Gemmatimonadales bacterium
ATCATTCGGTCTCCCTCCGGATCACCGCGAGCCGCCCGGCAACGGGCACGAGGGTGAGCGTGACCCGCGCGGTGAGCGGGGTGCCGTGCACGCCCCCCGTCACCGTGGCGACGAGTTGGGGTGCCGTGAACACCGCCGTGCGGACGAACTCGGGGTAGCTTGCGAACAGCGTGGTGCGGGCGTTCAGAGAGAGGAGTCCGGCCAGCGCGTCCGCGGTGGGAAGGGGCTCGTCGCGACGATGCATCAGCAGGACCCGCACGGCCTCGTCCGTCAGGCCCGGAAGCGTTCCCAGGACTTCCGGTGGCGCGGCGTTCACATTGATGGCGCCGCTGCCCCGCGTGGTGAGAAAACGCGCGAGGTGTGCCACGAGCGGCTCGGTGTACCCGCGCACCAAGCGAAGCTCCCACACATCTGCCAGGGGGCCGTTCCGGTTCGCGGGCGATTCGTCCCCGAAGGGCCGCGGTAAGGTGTCCGGATCGCGCCAGTCGAGCAGCGCGTCGACGAGCGAGTCCACGGCGGGGCGGCGCCGAACGACCGTCTGGAGCACCGTGACGAGAGCCGGCCGGTCGGCGACGTTCAGGTTGAGCTTCGCCGAGGGGTCCTCGAGCGTGGCCGTGCACCACGTGCCGCGGCCCAGGTCCACCGAGTCGACGCGACGCACTGCGGCGTCTTGGGCGTAGCGGGCTTCGAGGATCTCACCGCACGCCTCGCGCGCCCACTCGGAGCGGGCGAGGAGGACCCGATTGCGCGTCGTCGTGCTCCCGAGCCGGGCGACGGCTAGGGCGGCGCCCGTGAGCGCCGTGACCGCCGTGAGCGTCCAGAGGACGGCGAGGAGCGCGAAGCCGCGCGCGCTCACCCGCGCTCCTTGATGAGGAAGGGCACCGTATCCACCGCAGCTGCCGTCGCCTCTGCGCCATCTCGAGCCTTCGTCACCCGCATCCGCACCGCGATGGGGGCAGTGACGGGGCTCAGCCACTCGCGAACCCACCGAGACTCCGCTCCGGGTTCGAGCAGGTAGTCGAACTGCACCTCGGCGACCTTGTCCATGAGCGTCACGGGAGTCCCCGGGACGATCGTGGCCCGCAGGCGCCCTGCTTCGACGCCGAGGGTCACCTGCCGGCGCTCGAACCACCCGTCGGGCGTGAGGAGCCACGTCGCGAACGCGACCTGACTGGGGCGGCCGTCGAAGCCATTCGCCCCTTCGGTCCCCACATCGAGCGACAGGAACGCGGCGGCGAGCCACCGCCGCGCGTTCGCCGCGCGATCGAGCGCGGCCCGCGCCGCAATGAGTCTGCGGCCGTGGTCGGCGACGGCGGCAAAGAGCTGGTGCGCGAGGAGCACGACGACCGCGCCGATCGCGAGCGCCACAACGACCTCGAGGAGCGTGAAGCCCGGGTCACGGCGCATGGCGCGGCTCCCGCCGAAAGACGACCGTCACGAGGTCTTCCACCTCGGGGGACTCCGCCTCGGCGACCGCGACGCGATAGAGCGTCCGTTCCGGCCGCTCGATGTCCACGAGCAGCTCGCCGATCGGATGGCGCCCGAGCCGCCGATCGAACTCCTCTCGCTTGAGCAGGGTGAGCGCGCTGAGCACCCGCTCCTCCACCGCGAGCACGCGTTCCCGCTCGCGGGCGTCTCGTTCGGCCCGGACCCCCGCGGTGACGAGGTCGAGGAGCGCGAGCCCCGCACTGGAGAGAATCGCGAGCGCCACGAGGGTCTCGACGAGCGCGACTCCCCGGTCAGCGCGGCGCATCGATCGGCGCTCCGGTCAGCGGGTCCGCGTCCGGGCCGACGGCCCGGCCATCCGGCAGGAACAGCGTGGCGACGCGCCTGGAGCTGCGCTGAGGGGCGCCCGCGGGGGGCTCCGTCGGCACCGGTCGCCCGCTCACGATCGCGCGCGCGCGGGCGCGCTGGAGGGCCACGATCGCGACCGAAGTGCGCGGGAGGCGGAGCGAGCCAAACGCGAGGCCGGTAACGCCGACGCCCAGGCCCAGCATGGCCACGACGACGATGAGTTCCATCAGCGTGAACCCTCCGAGCCCCGCCCGTCGGGACCTTGCAGGGCGCCGCCCCCCAGGCACCATCGCTGGGTGGGTCATCATCCCCCCGGCCGAATGGCGTACACCGCTTGCAAGAGCGCCGCGGCGACGAACGCCACCAGGCCGCCAAACGTCACGATGAGCGCGGGCTCGACGAGCGTGACGAGGGTCTTGAGCCCCCGCTCGGCTTCTTGCGCGGCGAGGTCGCCGGCACGCTGCGCCATGGGGGCGAGCCGGCCGCTCGACTCGCCCACCTGCAGGAGTT
>DATLKW010000417.1:0-3643 GCA_035538175.1 Gemmatimonadales bacterium
GGTTCCAGCTGGCGGCGTGGGGCGGGACGTACTTTTACCCGCCGATTCCGGCGCCCTGGTTCCTCGCGCGCTCGGTCGCTTACAAGTTCGTCAAGACCTAAGCGTCGCCCACCGGTGACGCGACGCCCTCCCGTGTGACCCTCCCGTCTGGCTGGAGCGCCCGGCGCTGGCTGTGGGTGGTGCAGGGTCTCGTCACGATCGGGGTCGTCGCGTTCGTGGGTCGCTCCCTTGCCCGGAACTGGGCGCAATTCCGCTCGGTCCCGGTGATCCTGTCCGTCGGCCCGGCGTGGCTCGTCGGCGCGTGTCTGCTCGTGCTGCTCACCTTCGCGATCCAAGTGGAGTCTTGGACGCGCCTGCTCGCGGGGTGGGGGGAGCGCTTGGCGTTCCGGTCCGCCCTCCGGACGTGGACGCTCGCGAATCTCGGGCGCTACGTGCCTGGTAAGGTGTGGAGCGTCGCGGGGCTCGTGGTCTTGGCTCGCCAAGCGGGCGTTCAGGCGGTGCCAGCGGCGATGTCCGCCTTCGCCGTCTCGGCCGTCTCGCTCGGCACGGGCGTCGCGGTGGTGGCAGGGGTCGCACCCGAGAGCGCCCCCCCGCTTCGCCTGGCCATGGCGGGGGTGGCCGCGCTGGGAACGATCGGCGTCCTGGTGTGGCCTCCGACGGCCCGCTGGCTCGGCCGACTGGCCGATGCGAACACCCCGCTCCGGCCCCTCGCGCCGTCCGCAGCGCTCGCGAGCGCGGCGCTCACGGTCCTGGCGTGGGTGACCTACGGGGCGGCCTTCTGGATGCTCGCCCGGGGCCTCGTGCCCACCAGTGCGCTCTCGCTCACGACGGCGATCGGGGCGTTTACGCTCGCGTATATCCTGGGGTGGCTTGCCCTGTTCGCCCCGGGCGGGGTCGGGGTACGGGAGCTCGTGCTCGTCGGGATGCTTGCGCCCACGCTCGGGACGGGAGGAGCTTTGGCGGTGAGCATCGCCTCGCGGGTGCTTCTCACCGTGCTCGAGGCCGCGGCCGCGCTCGTGGCCTTTCCGCTCCGCCATTCGCCACAGGAGTCCGTGCGATGACTTCGCTCGATCCGGGCGTTGCGGTTCCTCCCTACGAGCCGCGCCGCCCGACGCTCGTGGCGACGGCCCTGTTGGCCCTGTGGCCCGCAATTCTCGCGCTGCCGATGCTCGGCGGTCGGTGGCTCGCGAGCCCGTGGAGCGACCAGTACACGGCGGGCCTAGGGTTTCACACCTGGAGCGCTGAGTGGTTCAAGCGCCTCGGCCATCTGCCGCTTTGGAATCCGGAGATCTTCGGTGGCATGCCGTTCGTCGCGGCAGGAAGCGGCGACATCTTCTATCCCACGTGGCTGTTGCGTTTTCTGATGCCGACGACCGCCGCGGGCAATATCGGGTTTTTCGTCCACTACATCTTTGCCGGACTCTTCACGTACTTGTTGCTGCGCCGCCTGCACGTCGCCTGGACGGGGGCGGTCGTCGGGGGGATCGCCTACGAGCTCTCAGGGCTGATCGCTTCGTATCCGTCGCCGGGGCATGACGGCAAGTTGTTTTGCTCGACGATGCTCCCGCTGGCGTTCCTGGCGCTGGTGCTGGCGCTGCGCGACCGGCGGTGGGTGGGGTACCCGCTCCTTACCGCGGCCGTCGCCCTAGCCCTCCTCAGCCACTTCCAGCTCGCCTACTACCTGCTCATCGCCGCCGGACTCTTCGCGTTGTATCTCACCTTCGACGGGGGGGGCGCGACGTCGCCGGGGAACCGCACGCTGCACCTCGGGCTCGCCCTCGCGGCCGTGCTCGTCGGATTCGGCATCGCGGCAATCCAGGTCGTCCCGTTCTTCGGCTACATCCCGTTCTCGCCGCGCGCCCAGGGCTACCATGGGTTTGCCGGCTCGACCTCGTACGCGATCCCGTGGGATCACGTACCGGAGTTCTTCTTCAAGAACTTCGTCGGTTGGGGGCCCACGGGGACGTACTGGGGATCCAATTTCCTCAAGCTCCATTCCGAGTACCTGGGTCTGCCCGTCGTGGCCCTGGCCGTGCTCGGGGCAATGGCGCGGGAACGGCGGCGGATCGTCCTGTGGGCGGGCGGGATCGGGCTCCTGTTTCTGTTGATCAGCCTCGGCGCGGCGACGCCGTTCTACCGGGTGTGGTGGGCGGTGATGCCGCTGGTGGGGAAGACCCGTGCTCCGGGGATGGCGTTCTTCGTGGTGGCCTTCGTGACGGCGCTGTTTGCCGGGTTCGGAGCCGAGCGCCTCCTACGCAAGGACGCCGAGGAAGGGGGACGGGGGCGGGTGATGATGCCTTTCGTGATCGTGGGCGGCGTCGTGGGCGTACTTGGGATCCTGGGCGTGGTAGGGTACTTCGCGGAGGGCGTCGCCGGCATGGTGCAGGCGGCCACGGGTCTCGACAGGCTGAGTGCCGCCAGGGCAGATGGACCGGCGATCATGTGGGGAGCGCTTTCGAGCGGGCTCGCGCTCGCTGCAACCGGGGCGGTCGTCACGCTCGGCCGGCGGCGTGGGCCGCAGCTCGCCGCGCTCAGTCTCGTTCTGGTGGTCGGGGCAGACCTCTGGCTCAACGCCCGGCAATTCTGGAGCTATATGACGCCGCCGGAGCGGGACGCACTTATCGACCGGGTCGGCGCGGCGCCCGTACCGTACCGGGTGGTGAACCTGAATGAGGACGCCTATCCGGGGTCGGTCCTGATGGCGTTCGACATTCCTGAGGTACTGGGCTCGCACGGCAACGAATTGCGCTACTACGACGAGCTGCTCGATCGGGATAACAGGTTCAGCCATTTGCGGTTCTTGTCACTCTGGGACCTGCTCGCCGTGCGCTACGCGGTCGCGCCCGCTGCGGGCGTGGACTCGATCCCGGGGTTCCGGCGCGTCCTCGACGCGGTGTCGACGTCGAATGGCGCTCGAGGTCGGCTGTTCGAACGCATAAACCCGTCTCCCTACGCCCGCGTAGTCGCGGGAGGGATCAAGGCCGACTCTGCCACGATTATCCCGACGCTCCTTGACGCCCGAATGGACTTCTCCCGGATCGTGCTGTTCACGAACGACCAGGCTGTGACGCCGGCGCCCCTCAAGGGAATGCCTCCGCCGAGCCCGGCGCGCGCGACGGTGTCCACCTGGGAGCCCGGCCGTATGACGGTGGCGCTCGACCCCCCAGCGCCTGAGCCGAGCTATTTGCTCATCGCCGAGAATTGGTATCCTGACTGGCACGCCACGGTCAACGGCCAGGCGGTGAGCGTGCTGCGCGGAGATTACAGCTTCATCACGGTCGCCCTCCCTGCCGGGGCCAAATCGGTGGAGCTTGCGTTCCGGTCGCGGTTGTACGAGCTGGGTCGTCTGATCACCCTCGCTTCCCTGGCCGCGTTCCTCGTGGCCCTTGTTGTGGGTCTTGCGCAGCGGCGCCGCCGAGATGGGTGAGCGGGCGCTCGTCGTCATTCCGACGTACAACGAGGCAGGCAACCTCGCGTCGCTCGTGGAGCAGGTCTTGGCCCGGGATCCTCGACTCGAGGTTCTAGTAGTCGATGACCACTCGCCTGACGGCACGGGGCAGATCGCCCAGGGCCTCGCCGCGAAGGAATCGCGGGTGAGCGTGCTGCATCGAGATGGAAAGCTTGGTCTGGGAACGGCTTACAT
>DATLKW010000418.1:0-3239 GCA_035538175.1 Gemmatimonadales bacterium
CCCGTCGGGAGGGTTGGCCTTGCGAGGTGCAGCAGCACGATCAGCCTTGACACCCACCCCGGTAAACGTCGCACCCGCCACCGGGGCGGCTGGTCGGCGGTCTCATCGCGCCGCGAGCGCCACCGCAGCCGTATCGTGCACGGGGGTTTCGATCCCCGCCTCCTGGGCGAAGCGCGACACGGCGCCGCTCAGGATCTCGAGCTCGGTGGGCCGTCCCGCCTCGAGGTCAACGAGGAAGCTCGGTTTCGTGGCGGGCGGGAGTCCGGCGATCACGCCCATGACCCGTGCGACCTCGCTCTCGGGGAGGGCGATTCCGCGGGCGCGCCCGACGGCGACGACTTCTCGCGCCGCGCGCTCGAGGAGGCGTTGACCGAGGGGGGTGTCGCGCAGCGGGCCGATCGGCGAGCGGGCGAGGCCGCAGGCGGCCGCGACGGTCGTGATGAAGACGAACTTCTGCCAGAGCTCGACCTCGATACATGTGGACAAGCGGGCCTCAGCGCCCGCCTCCCGGAACACGGCGACGATTCGCTCGACTCGCTCGGTTTTGCGCCCGTCGAGCTCCCCGACGACGACGATCTGAAACGGGCTCCGCCGCTCTACGACGCCCGGCTCCACGCGCACGACGCTGATCAAACTGAGGCCGCCGACGAGCGCCGACGGCGGGACGCCGAGCGCCACGAGCTCCCGGGTCGTCTCGACGCCATTCAAGAACGGCACGACGGTGGCGCCCCGCTCGGCCACGCGGCGCACCGCGGGCGCGATCTCGCCGAGCGAGTAGCTCTTGACGGCGAGGATGGCGAAGTCGGCAGCCCCGAGGTCCTCGACCCGATCTGTGGCCGCGAGCCTCGAGCGGACCGTGCCCTCGGGGGCCCGGATCTCCAAGCCGTGGGCGTGGATCGCGGCGAGGTTCGCGCCGCGGGCGAGACACGTCACGTCGTGGCCCGCGAGCGCGAGTCGGCCGCCGTAATAGGCGCCGATGCCCCCGGTGCCGAGTACCACGACCTTCATGGCTCCTCCCGCAGGCGCGCGCTCTTGCGGACCGCTTCGAAGTCTTCGGGCGTGTCAATGTCGGCGAGCAGGGCGACTGGCCGGTCCACGTAGGCCGCTTCGGCCTTATGGGCCTGGACCACCGTCTTGCCGCAGCCCTCGCCCGTCCAGGCCAGGAGCTCGGGGAACAGCGCACGCCGAAAGAGGAGGGGGGGCGCCGTCACGTCCCCGTAGCGCGAGACGACGAGCGGGGCGTCACTCTCCTCGGCCGCCGCGACCAGCCGCGCGAGGGCGTCTGCCGTCACGTGCACCATGTCCGCGAGCATCACGACGGCGGCCGGCACGTCGGGCGCGAGCGCGCCGAGGCCCTGGTGGAGCGAGCCGCTCGTGGGGCCGGTATACGCGGGGTTCAGGGCATACACGACGGGGAGTCCGGCGAGCGCCGCGCGCAGGCGGTCCACTTCGTGTCCGAGGACGACGACCACCGGCGACAACCCAGCCGCGAGCGCACGGCCGACGGCCCGGCGGACCAGCGGCTCGCCTTCAAGCTCGAGCAGCATCTTGTTCTTGCCGGGGCCCATGCGGCGCGACGCCCCCGCGGCGAGAATCACCGCAGCGACCGGACCGAGCCCCTGGGGCGAGGGGGCCATGGTCGATCGGTCAGTCCGTCGGGGTGTGGATCGGGATCGAGCGCTCGCGGAGCGAGCGCGGGCGGCGGCCCGAGCGTACCGCGAGGATCTCGGCGATCACCGCGAGCGCCACTTGCTCGGCGCCGTCGGTCCCGATGTCGAGGCCCACGGGCCCGTACACGCGCTCCTCATCCACGCTTGCCTCGGCCGCCACGGTGCGCAGGAGCCGCTCCGTGCGCTGCCGGGGACCAAGCACGCCGACGTAGGACGCGGCGCTCTGGACGAGCGCGCGGAGGTAGGCCCGATCGTCGGCGAAGTTGTGGGTCATGATGACGGCGTAGCACTCGCGGTCGAGTGGCAGCGCGTCGGCCAAATCATCGCCTGCGCTCCGCACGAGGGCGGCGGCGTCGGGGAATCGCTGGGCGCTCAAGTAGCCCGGCCGTCGGTCGACCACGACGACGCGAAAGCCGACGTCGGCCGCATAGTGAACCAGCGGTCGGGCGTCGTCCCCACCGCCCAAGACGATGAGCTGGGGTGGCGGCGCGAGCACGTCGAAGAATACCGATCGGCCCGCGAGCTCGACGAGGACCGACTGCTCCGATCCGAGGAGTTCGCACGCCCGCGTGCTTGCCGCGCGCTCGAGCTCGGCCGAGCCGAGATCGCCCTCGGCGCCGCCTTCAGTGACAATCAGTCGACGGCCGCGGCCCGCCGCCTCGGTCGCGAGGAGCGAGGCGACCACGAAGGATGCGCGGCCCTCGAGCAGCTCCCGTTCACGCGGCCGAGGCTCCGCGGGTTCGACGAAGACGTCGACCTGCCCCTCGCACCCCACGCCCAGGTCCCACGCTTCGACCTCGTCGGCGCTCGAGCAGTAACTCCGGAGCACCGGCACGCCGCTCCGGAGCACTCCGAGCGCGACCTCGCGTACGTCTTGCTCGAGACATCCCCCGCTCACGTTCCCGGCGCTCGTCCCGTCGGCAGCGACGGCGAGTTTCGCCCCTTCATGCCGGTAGGCGGAGCCGCGCACCCGGACCACCGTGGCGAGGGCGGCCCGCTGCCCCGCGGCACGAACCCTCGCGACGAAATCCAGCACCCCGCGCGTTTCATGCCACTGCTTCATACCGTCCCTCCCGTGCGCCCCTGCGTCGTTCGGCGTGACGCGGGCCCGCCCGTTCAATCTATCCGTTCCCCAGCATCCGGTACGCCACGCGCGGGCTCGGCGTCAGTTTCCGATGCGGATCGTCCCCAGCCCTTGCCCGGCTCGAGCGCGGGGGTAGCTTCCTCGGGTAATGCGCTCGCTCTCCAGGCTGTTCCGCGCGTGTAGCGACCTCCCATTCCACGAGGGTGCGGCGCTGCCGTAAGAGGACGAGCCTTGGAGTTGAGTCACTGAGCCGGCCGCGCTCCCCAGGAGCCGACCGGCTCTTCGCTTGGGTCCCTATCCGCTAGGAGCGTTGATCGTGAAGCCCATGACGCTGTTGCTGCTCACCGCCGTCCTGCCGGTGGCGCTCATCCCCTCCCCCCTCGCGCGCGGCCCCGAGGATGAATCGGTGTTCGTCCGCGGACTTCCCCCGGGCCAACATGAGTCCGTGCTGTACGTCTGGACGAGCGATGCCGACCAGAACGATC
>DATLKW010000419.1:0-8103 GCA_035538175.1 Gemmatimonadales bacterium
CAACCGACGTACGCGAACAAGGGCGTCCGGGCAGCGGACGCGTTCGCGGGGGGCCGGCGACCGCCTCTCGCAAGCGCAGCCATCAGACCGCCTAACCTTCCCAGGAAATCCTTGCGCGGGATGACCTGCAGTATAGGCGCACGGCCGGGCACACCTCGAGCGTTCACCTGGCGGCCGTTAGGCGTCGTTCCGGACGGCTCGGACGACGATGATCGGTCGCGAGGGAGAGGCGACTCATCCCTCCCCCTCCCAACTCTCGCTCGATCCGGTAGGCGTCGCCCAGCGCCGCTTGCAGGCGGCCCTGGAGGTCGCTCACAGGACCTCAGGGGCGTACCGGCGCGGGAGCGCCCAGGCGAGACCGGCTGCGGGAGTCGTCATACGTCCTTTCGTATGGCCCGGCCGACAATAATCGTCACGTTATCGGTGCCCCCATCGTCGAGGGCGTCCTGCACCAAGACTTCGCATACTTGCCTCGCCGAGGTCATCGTGGCCAGCCGCTCGCTAATCCGCTCCTCGGACACATGCTTGGTGAGGCCGTCTGTGCACAGGAGATGGGTGTTGCGCCAGTCCGATGCCAGGCGGGTCACGACCGGAGCGGTTTGCGGTCCCCCGATGGCGCTCGACAGAATGTTCGCGAACCGTGAGTTGAAAGCATCGGTCCGAGTCAGGACGGCCTTATCGACCAACTCCTGCGCGAGCGTCTGATCGCGGGTGATCCGGAGCAGCTGCCCCTCGCGGAACACATAGTAGCGGGAGTCCCCGACCTGGAGCACGTAGACCCAGGGCCACACGCCGAGCCACACGGTCAGCGTCGTGGCCATGCCCGCGAGGTCCGGATCCTCGGTTGCGTGCCGGAGCACCTCCGCGTGGGTGCGGAGAGCGGCTTCCTCTAATACCTCGGCGAACGTGGCCTCCCCCGCGTCGGCACCGTAGTAGCACTCCAGGCTCTGCGTCAGGTAGTTCGTCACATGCTCGAGCGCGAGTCGGCTGGCGAGGGCGCCATCCGCGCTGCCGCCGACGCCGTCCGCGACCATCGCAAGGAACGCCAGCCGATCGTCGACTCGCTTCGGCTGGTTGAGCTCGGGCAAACTCGTGAGGTGGATGTCGATGCGCTTGCGCAGCGAAGCCAGCAGGAACTGGTCCTGATTCGTCCGGCGGACCTTGCCGGGATGGGTCAAGCCGTAGACGTCGATCTCCTCATCCAGCGGCTTGCGGACGAGTGACGCAGGCGTCGTGGGCGTCTCGGACGTCGTCACAGGAGGCCTCCTTCCGCCGCCGCCTTCACCGTACGGCCGACGCGCGAGGCGAGCGACGGACGCGGTCGCGATGCCCTCCCGTACGCGCGCCGCGACAAGGGCGGTGTCACGTGTGCAGCTCGCTGGAAGATTGGGAGCAAGATGCCGCGCCTGGGCGACCCTCGCCAGCACGCCCGGGACCCTCCCGCCGCGACACGTCGCAGGCGGAGTCATCTGAGTCACGGACGGTTCGCCACGCCGACCTCCTCGAGTAGCGCTTGGTAGCGCCGGTCGGCGCGGACGGCCGCAGGCATTCCGTACGCAGCGGCCGTGCCAATGCGGTCGCGCAGGAAGAGCAGCCCGACGTCGCGATCGGCGCGAGATTGCTCGAGCCAGCTGAAAGCCTCATCCGTCGCGCCCAGGGCGGCGGCGACGGCGGCGAGACTCAGGGCGGGGACGTATTCCCGCCCCCGTCGCTCGCGCAACTCGACGAGGAGCGACTCCGCCTCGTCGCGACGACCGGTCTCGGCCAAGGCCGCCGCCAAGGACGCCACCATGCTCGGGGCCCGATAGGAGAGCTCGACCGCGGTTCGGAACTCCGCGAGTGCGTCGTCATACTGATCGTTGAGCGCGTGGGCACAACCGAGCACCCAGTGGGCCATCACGAACTGCGCATCCAGCTCGATCGCCGTGCGCAACTGGCTCATCGCCCGCGCTCGATCGTCGGCAATGAGCAACACGAGCCCGAGCTGCACGTTCGTAAAGGGTGACAACGGCTCGATCGCGACGGCGCGCTCGTTTTCGGCCACGGCCTCATCGAGCTCCAGCTCCGTGGCCTTAAGGGAGGCACGC
Source organism: Gemmatimonadales bacterium (assembly GCA_035538175.1). Taxonomy (GTDB): domain Bacteria; phylum Gemmatimonadota; class Gemmatimonadetes; order Gemmatimonadales; family GWC2-71-9; genus AG41. The sequence continues at coordinate 2,088 of DATLKW010000419.1, forward strand.
CAACAACGCGCCACGACGTAGCGGAGATCGATCTCCGGCGCGCGGTCGAACGCGCGCTGTGCCGCGGGGCGGTCCCAGTCGTAGAGCCACGCGATGATGCCACGCGAGGTGTGGGCTTCGGCGATTCCCTCATCGAGGGCCAAGGCGCGCTCAGCCGCCCCCTTCGCGAGGGGCATCACGTCGTTGGGGGGCCTGAGGCCGTAGAATGCGAGGAGGGTGTAGGCGTCCGCGAGACCCGCATAGGCCTGCGCCAGGCCTTGGTCGACCGCGAGGGCGCGCTCGAAGTAGTCGAGCGCGGTTAGGAGCGCTGGGCCGCGCCGGTTCCAGAAATACCGGCCCTTCAAGTACAACTCGTACGCTTCAAGGTTGCGCGTCGGGGGGCGGACCAGCGTACGATCGCTCGCGGGCGCGGCGGCGAGCTTGAGGCGTTGGACGATGGCGCGGGCGACGGCGTCCTGGATCGCGAAGAGATCGCCGAGCTCGCGGTCGTACTGCTCGGACCAGAGCTGGTACCCGGTCGCGATGTCTACCAGGCGGGCGGTGATCCGCACGCGGTTCCCTGCCCTCCGCACGCTGCCCTCGAGCACCGTCGCGACCTTGAGCTTCGCGCCGATTGCGCCGAGCTCCGCGGTGCCACCCCTGAACGCGAACGACGACGTGCGGGCGGCGACGCGGAGCCCGGGCAGCTGCGCCAGGGCGTTCATCACTTCCTCTGAGATCCCGTCGCTGAAGTACTCGTCGTGCGGGTCGAGGCCGAGGTTCCTGAAGGGCAGCACGGCAATCGACTGTGTGGCTGGGCCCTGCACGGGCGGCGCCGCGGCCCCGCCCGCGAGCGCCGCGGCGAACTCGGCCGCGTTCGCAAACCGGTCCGCGGGCTCGAACGCCAAGGCCCGCGCGAGCGCTCGTGCGACGTACCCCGGCACGTCGGGTCGGCGATCGATAACGGCAGGGGCGGACGCGCGGAAGCGCTGCGCGATCATGGCCTGGGGCGTGGAGGCTGTGAACGGTGACTCGCCAGCGAGCATCTCGTAGACGACGCACCCCAAGCTGAACACGTCGCTCCGGACATCGACCGCCTGGTCTCCTGTTACCTGTTCCGGGCTCATGTACGCCGCCGTGCCGAGCGCGAGGGAGGGCTGGGTCAACACCTCGCCGCCCGCCCTGTCGACGGCGCGAGCGATGCCAAAGTCGGCAAGGACGGCGTGGCCCGCGATGAACAGCACGTTTTCTGGCTTGACGTCCCGATGAACGAGCCCGCGGCCGTGCGCGTAACTCAGCGCATCGGCGACCTCGCGCGCCACAACCAGGGCGTCCGCAATGAGAAGGCGTTTCTCACGGTCCAGCCGGACCCGGAGCGACTCTCCCTCGACGTAGGGCATGACGTAGTAGAGCAGACCATCGGCTTCCCCCGAGTCGAGCAGGGGCAGGATGTGGGGGTGACTGAGGCTTGCCGTCAACTGGATTTCGCGCAAGAAGCGCGCGGCACCAAGGGCTGCGGCGACCTCCGGATCGAGGAGCTTGATCGCGACCCGCCGACCGTGCTTCAGGTCCTGGGCGAGATACACCACCGCCATGCCCCCGCGCCCAAGTTCCCGCTGGATTTCATACCGGCCGGCGAGGCCACGGGCGAAACGATCGCGGAAGACGGGCATCCTGAGGTCGTCGCGGGAGGCGCTACAAAATGCAGGTGAGCCGCGGTGGTCGCCAGCAAGCTTGGGCGGAGCCTCTCACCTCCCACCAAGCGAGCGTTGCCCCTAGCTCAAGATCGATTGGCGAGCGCGAAGCTCAACGTCTCAAGCTCTAAGGCCATGTTCACGGACTTCACCACCACGTCCGCCGGGACTCGGAGCTGCAGGGGGGCGAAGTTCAGGATCGCTTTGACGCCCGCGCGCACGAGGCGGTCCACGACATCCTGTGCGGACTCGGCCGGCGTGACGACGATCGCGATGTCCGTCGGCTCCTTCTTCAAATCGCCTTCGATGTGGCGCACATCGCGCACCTCGAGCCCGTTCCCGTGAGAGCCGATCTTCTTGGGATCCTTGTCGTAGATCGCCGCCACGTGGAAGCCGCGCTGGCGAAACCCGGGGTACTGGGCGAGCGCGCTCCCGATGCGGCCGGCCCCCACCAGCACCACGCGGTAGGTGCGGCGCAGGCCAAGGATGTCCCGGATCTTGGCCGCGAGCTCAGTGACCGAGTAGCCGAGCCCCCGCTTGCCGAACGAACCGAAGAACGACAGGTCTTTGCGGACTTGCGCCGAGGTAGTGGCGCCGTGCCGGGCCAGTTGCGCAGAGGACACCGTGGCCTGGCCTTGGGCGGCGAACTGCTCGAGGAACCGGAGGTACAAGGAGAGCCGCCGCACCGTGCTCTCGGAAATCTTCCGCATATTGTGAATTATTTCACAAAGACGTACTCCAACGCAAGAGCCTCACGAACGCTTCGGGCCCAAGCGTCTCGGGCCGCGCGCGCGGATCGAGCCCGAGCCCCACAAGCGCTGCCTCGACCTCGGTTCGCAACCGGCCCGTCACCCCGGCGACGACGTTCGCGAGCTGCTTCCGACGCCGACCGAAACACGCGGTCACGAAGCGGCGGAACGCCGCCCCCTCCCCAGGCGAGATGAGCGGCTCGGCGAGCGGCGTCAACCGGACGAGGGCGCTCGCCACCTTGGGGGGCGGACGAAACACCCCCGGTCGCACCGTGAAGAGTCGCTCCACCCGACACACCGCCTGCACGCCGACCGAGAGCGCCCCGTACGTCCTCGACCCGGGTGCCGCCGCCAACCGGTCCGCAACCTCCGCCTGCACCAGGAACACGACGCGCCGCGGCAGCGGAGCCGTGAGCGCCTTCTCGATCAACGGGGATGTGATCTGGTAGGGAATGTTCCCGATCAGCGAGACCTCGCCCGCTCGCTCGCGCCCGAGGAGGGCGTGCCAGTCGAGCGCGAGCGCATCGCCCTGGACGATTTCCGCGCTCCCCCGGCTCCCGTCCTTCGTCACCAGTCGCGTACGGGTCGTCTCAGCGAGGACCGGGTCCCGCTCGACGGCGATCACGCGGAGCCCGCGCTCGACGAGGGCTTCGGTCAGCGTACCGGTCCCGGCCCCGATCTCGAGCACCGGAGCCCCTGGCGCCGCGTCGAGGGCGTCGACGATGCGCGCGAGCAGGCGGCGATCGGTAAGGAAGTGCTGCCCCAGGGGCGGGCGCGCTCCCCCGCGGCTGCTCCCCCGCCCCCGGCCCCGCTTCTCCCCTCGCCTCCCCCTCTGCCCTCCGCCCCGATCCCCGGTGGCCGAGGTCACGCCTTGAGAATGACGACGGTGCGATCGTCCGCGGGTGCCGCGCCCCCGGTGAAGCCTGCGAGGTCGGCATGGACGGCCTCGAGGATCTCGCGCGCGGGCCGATCCTTCAGACGGGCGACGTGGCCCAAGACGCGGTCCTCGCCGAAGCGCTCCCCCCGGGCGCCGAGCGCCTCGGCGACGCCATCGGTGAAAAGGCAGAGCATCGCGTCGCGCCGCCGCCACGGACGGGTCTCGTCCTTTCCGGGGGTGGTCGTGCTGCCGAGCGGCGGGCGAGTGGCCTCGAGCCGTGTGACGTCCCCAGTCTGACTCGAGACGAGAAACGCATGCGGATGGCCGGCGTTCGCAAACGTGATCTGCTCGGCCCTGGCGTCGAGGACGGCGTAGAACACGGTAAGGAACATTTCCGTGCGCACGAGCTCTTCGGTGAGCGACTGCTCAATCCGCCGCAACACGTCCGTCGGCGCCTCGGCCGCCTCGGCGTGGATGCCGGAAGCTGCCATCACGAGCGCCATGATCAGCGCCGCGCCGAACCCGTGGCTCGTCACGTCACCGATCATGACCCCGATGCGGTCGCCCCGCAGGTTCAGAAGGTTGTAGAAGTCTCCCCCCACCGACTCGGCCTGGCGGCAGCGCGCCGCGACGTCCAGGCGAGCAGCGAGCACCAGTGGCGACGGCAACAGCTTGAGCTGCAGATCGCGCGCGAGCTCGAGCTCGCGACGCACGCGCTGCTGCCCGAGATCCTGGGCCACGAGGCGCGCGTTCTCGATCGCGGCGCCCACCTGGTTCGCGATCGCCGCCACAAGCTTCCGGTCCCCGGCGGTGAACGCGTCCTGGCCAAAGCGGTCGGTCAGGTTGATCACGCCGATTGGCTTGGCGCGGGCGCCGGGCGCCGCGTACAGCACGGGCACCGAGAGGAACGCCTGGCCGCGATAACCGCGCCCCTCGGGACAGCCCGGGTTTTCGGCCTTGGGATCGGTGGGGTCGTAACTCACAATGCGCATGTCCCGGAACACGCGCGCCGCGATCGAGCAGAGATCGTCCACTTCGATCGGCTCGACGTCCTTCGGGTCCATGCCGCGCGCCGCGGCGAGGCGCAACACGTGGTCATCGGGGTCGTGCACGAGAAGCGTCGCGCGGCGCGCCCCGACCACCGCCGACACCTCGGTGAGAATGCGCTCCGCGGCCTCATCCAGCCGGATCGTGTGGCCGAGGATCTCGCTGATCGTGTAGATCAGGTCGATCTCCTCGTAGCGGTCCGAAAGCTCGGCCGCGACCTGCGCGGCGTCCCGCTCGGCCGCGAGCATGGCGCCGACCAGCGTGGCGAGGTCGGCCGGCGCGGGCGGCGGAGTCCGCGCGGCAGCTGCCGTCCCGGGCGGGGTCGCGAGCGGCGCGCCGACCTCGAGCCACACGCCCGCCGCCTCCCGCACCGGCTCGAACCACGCTGGACCCTCAGGGGTCTCGAGCCGCTGGCCCGCCGCCCCGCCGTCGAGTGCGGGCGCCCAGGTCGACGCCTCCCCCTCCCGCTCGCCTTTCCCCTCACCGCGCCCGCCCCCGAGGCGGCGGACTCCCGCCCCGGGCGTCCCCGAGGGCGCCACCTGCCACACCCGCAGGCGCGCCCCGGCGAGCCGCTCGAGCGCCGGCAGCAGGCGCTCCAGCCCCTCCCCCGTCAACCCGCCAGGAGCGTAAGGCACACCGAGTTCCCCTTCTCGTTGAAGACCACTTCGTCCACGAGCTTCCGCAGCACGAACAGCCCACGCCCGTCCTCCCGGTCGAGCCGATCGGGGAGCGTCGGATCGGGCACCGCGCCGGGATCGAAGCCCCCCCCTTCGTCCGTCACATAGAGCCGTACGGCGTCGCGGCCCACCTGGACAAGCACGCGCACGAGACGTGCCGGGTCGTGCCCGTTGCCGTAGGCGATGGCATTGGCGAGAGCTTCGGCCAAGGCGGTGCGGAAATTGAACTGGATGCGGCGTGGCGAGAGCGGGGCGGGACGGCCGGCGGAGAGGCGCTCGGCGATCAACTCGACGGCGGGCCCCACATACTCGAGCACGCTCGGGACGTTGAGCGACAACTCGGTTTCGGCATCTCCTCGTCCGGCCCGCCGCCGGACATCGAGGCGCAACGGCGTGGTCACGAGCCTAAAAGGCGGCGAGCGCCTCCTCGGAGGTCTTGGCGATGGCGAAGAGGGTATCGAGCTTCGTGAGCTCGAAGAGCGTCTGGAGATCCTCGTTCAGGCCGGCGAGCCGGAGGTCACCTCCCTGTTCGCGGATTTTTTTCGAGAGCGACACGAGGACGCCCAAGCCGGAGGAGTCGATGTAGCCCGTCCGCGCGAAGTCGATCACGAACTTGCGAGCGCCGCCCTCGAGGGCATCAAGCACCTTCTGCTTAAGCTCCTGGCGATTCCCCACGATCAGCTGGCCGTCCACGCCGACGACGACCACCCCCTGCTTGTCCTTGCGCAGTGTGAAGCTCATTTGTCTTCCTCGGCTTGGAGGACAGCAACGGCCGCGGCGTCCACAATATCGTCAGCGCTCGCGCCGCGCGACAAGTCGGCGATGGGCCGCGCGAGCCCCTGCAGGATGGGGCCGATCGCCTCCCAACCCCCCAGGCGCTGCACCAGTTTGTATCCGATGTTCCCGCTGTCAAGGTCGGGGAACACGAGCACGTTCGCCCGCCCAGCGACCGGGGACGCCGGGGCCTTGCGCCGCGCGACCTCGGGCACGAGG
>DATLKW010000420.1:0-3345 GCA_035538175.1 Gemmatimonadales bacterium
TCCCCCACGAACTGGCCGACGTCGCGAGCGTCGCGGGATCCGCGTGGCTCATCCTCGTGGGGCGCGCACTCTCAGGGGACCCGTTGGCGCTCGAGGTTCTGAGGTGAGCCGCGGCTGGCTGGGTACCGGCGTGTACCTCGCGGTGGCGGCAGCGGGCGCCGGCGAGCTGCCGGCGCAGGTCGCGTGGGGCGTCGCGCTGCTCGACGTGGGGGAGAGCGTCGACGCTCTCCAGGAGCAACTCGCGGTCCGGGACTGCCTCGCGATCGTGGGCGTGCCGTTCGAGCCCACTGGCGAGGTCGCCCAGGCCGTGCGGCGCCCGCTCGTGGTGATCGCCGGCGAGCTGACGAATCGCGAGTTCACGGCGGCGGAGCGCGAGGCCCTCTACGCGTATGTCGAGCGCGGGGGCGTGGTACTCGCCACGCAAGTGGAAGGCAACACGTGGTTCCCGCTCTTCGGGCTCACGGGCGCCGTTCCGAGCCGGACGAACTTCCGCGTGACCTTCAGCCCCGGCCGCGATCCCGTCTTGCGGTACGTCAATCGACCGGAAGAGCGTACGATCTCGCTCGGGGACCCGAAACTCTACGCGGAGACGATCTGGTCGACCGAATACGCGGTCGGCCCGGGGACGCAAGTGCTCGCGCGCTATGAGACGGGTGCCGCCGCGCTCACCGTGAACGCGTATGGCCGGGGCCTCGCCTACGCCTTGGGACTGGGGTTCAAAGAGACGTCCCTCATTCCCCAGCTGGCGCGCGGATTCGAAGCCGCCCGGCATTGGATCAACTGGTTCGAGCCGTCGGGCGACGTGTTTCGCCTCCTCCTGCGCGCGCTCTACGAATCAAGTGTGCACCCGTTCGTGCTCCTCCACACGGTGCCCGAGGGGAAGGAGACCGGGCTGTGCCTGTCCCACGACGTGGACGCGCGGGAATCCTTTCCGAACTCACTCCCGTTCGCTCGTATGGAAGCCGCGCTCGGGGTGCACAGCACGTTTTTCGTGACCACGAAGTATTTCTCCGACTCGACCGACATCGGCTACTACACCCCTGAGCGCGTCGCCTGGATGCGCCGGGTCCGCGCACTCGGCGCCGAGGTAGGCTCGCATTCGGCAAGCCACTCGCCGGCCTTCGAGTCCTTCCCCATCGGCTCCCCGGGCGTCGGCGTGGACACCTACGACCCGACCCACCCAACGGTCTACGGAGAGGCGCGGGTGAGCAAGCAGCTGCTCGACCGCGACCTGCGACAGCAGACCGTGGGGTTTCGGTCCGGCTACCTGCGCTACCCGAGCGCGCTGTTGGAAGTCTTGGAGGCGGCGGGGTATTGGTTCGACTCGAGCGTGTCCGCCCAGTGGGTGCTGACCAATTTCCCGTTCTTCGGGTTTCGCCGCCGCTCGCTCGGCAGCCCGCACAGTACGGTTGTGGAAGTCCCCATCACCCTGGACGACTCGCGCGGCGAGCTCGAGGCCCGCAACTTCCTCACCGCCGAAACGAAGGATTCGGCGCTGCACACGTGGCTCGAGGTTGTGCGGGCGAACGCCGAAAACAACGCGATCTCCTGCCTGTTGATTCACCCCACGGACACGACGTACAAGCTCGAGACCGAACGGCGGCTGATTGAAGCGGTCCAGCACCAGGACGCGTGGATAGGTACCGTGGGGGAGCTCGCCCGGTTTTGGCGGGCGCGGGCGCTCCTGCGGCCCGAGCTCGAGCGGCGCGTCGATGGCGCGCCGGTGATCGTGCTGCGCGGCCTAGCGCGGGCGAGCATTCCCCGCGGCCAGGCGCTCCTTGTGGAAGGGGGGCGTGCCGATGCCCCCCGCGTGCTGGACGCCACTGGAACAGAGATTCCCGTTCGCGCTCGCGCGGCTGGCGACCGCGTGGTGCTCCGGTTACCGTGAGGGCGTCGCTGGCGTCACGCCGCGATTAGTGAAACGTCACGCCCAGCCCGAAATCGAGCACCTCTTGTTTCCAGCCGGTGAAGTAGGCGCCTCCGCCTGCCTGGTTCACATCCCCCACGCTTCCCCAGGTGTAGTTCACGACGGGCGTGAGCGCGACGTCGCGACCGACGCGGAAGTCGTATCCGGCTCCCACCGTGTACCCCCACCCTGTCCCGTCCCACGAGGGATAGGAATTGACGTGATAGCCGGAGAACCCGAGCCCGCCCGTGACAAAGAGCCCACTCCGTGCGGCCGGGTACAGGTAGAGCGAGGCGGTGACGTTTGCCAGTGTCTCGGTGGCGCTCCCGTCAGAATGTGACCACCCGTTGAGGGCGGCCCCGATGCGCACGTGGCGGCTCGGTGTGCCGCCGAGCTTCAAGAATGCGGTGACGCCGTTTTGGGACACGCGCTGGCAACTGTCGCACGTGACCCGGGCGGTTCCATAGCCGAGCCCAAAGCCAATCCAAAACCCGTCGCGCCGCTGTGGATACTGCGCTCGGGCCGTCGACACACCTGCGCACACGCACGCGAGCAGGCTGAGGGCTCGCAGGCTGGTCTGCATGCTGCCTCCTCCCCGGTGACGGTGCCTTGGGAAGGCGACTTCCGTGCCGAAGCATCGGAGCACGGGCGCACAGCGGCGGTGTCCTCGCGCGTGGTCACTTGGCCGTTCCAGGGGCATGCGTCTCAGAAGGAGTCTCCAGTCGAAGACGCCTGCGCGAAGGAGGGTGCTGCACGAGGAACGCGAGGCGGAGTTGCCGCCGTGCGGTCTCTGCTGCGCTCTCAGGACGGTCGGCAAGGCTGCTGAGGAAGCTTGCGCAGGACGACTTCCGAATCCTGCAGGTCCTGCACGCTGCGGTTGACGACCAGTGATCCACGGGTACACTTCTAGGCTATGAAACTCATCACTACCATCGTTCGGTCGGAGCGCCTGCCCGAGGTCAAGGCGGCGTTGTTTCGGGCCGGGATCACTGGGATCACGCTCAGCCGAGTATCGGGGCACGGCGTGGCGCTACGGCGGAGACGTGCCCGCGAACGTGCGCGCGCAGCTCGAGGCCGAGCTCGCCGTGATCGAGGAGCTCGACTACCCCGGCTACTTCCTCACGATGTACGAGATCGTGTCGTACTGCCGGCGGCGCGACATCATGTGCCAGGGCCGCGGCTCGGCCGCGAACTCCGCGGTGTGCTTCTGCCTCGGCATCACCGAGGTCGACCCCGAGCGCGCCGACCTGCTGTTCGAGCGCTTCATCTCGGCCGAGCGCCGCGAGCCGCCCGACATCGACGTCGATTTCGAGCACGAGCGTCGCGAGGAGGTCATCCAGGAGATCTACCGCCGCTTCGGCCGCGACCGCGCCGCGATGGTGAGCGAGGTCATCTCCTATCGCGGGAAATCCGCCCTGCGCGAGGTCGCCAAGGTCTTC
>DATLKW010000421.1:0-9520 GCA_035538175.1 Gemmatimonadales bacterium
TCATCAATTGCGTGGCGGTGCACCACGACGACGTGGCGCACGAGTCGCCGGTGAGCGTGATCGTCCAGGCGGCCGACGCCGTGTCGGGATCGCGGCCCGGGGCGCGGCGCGAGGCGTTCGAGACCTACGTGAAGCGGCTGACGCAGCTCGAGCAGCTGGCGAGCGAGTTCTCGGGGGTCGAGAAGGTCTATGCCATCCAGGCGGGGCGCGAGGTGCGCGTGGTCGTCACGCCGAGCGCGATCGACGACGGCAAGGCAGGCGAGCTCTCCGAGCAGATCGCCCGCAAGATCGAGCGCGAGCTCCAGTATCCCGGTCAGATCAAGGTGGTGGTGATTCGCGAGACGCGCGCGGTGGACTTTGCCCGCTAAGCTGATCGACGGCACGGCCGTCGGGCGGGCGATGCGGGCGGAGCTGGACGCGGAGTTGAAGCGCCTCGGGGCGCGCGCCATCACGCCAGGCCTCGCCGCGGTGCTCGTGGGGGACAACCCCGCGTCCGCCACCTACGTCCAGATGAAGGGTCAAGCCTGCGAGGAGGCGGGCCTCTTCCACGAGACGATCCGCCTCCCCGTGGCGACGACGGAAGCAGAGCTCCTCGCGGTCGTGGACCGGTTGAACGCGGACCCCAGGATCCACGGCATTCTCGTGCAGCTGCCGCTGCCGAAGCACATCGACCCACAGCACGTCCTGCGGCGAGTGACGCCGGCAAAGGACGTCGACGGGTTTCATCCCGAGAACGTCGGCAAGGTCGCCGTCGGGGACCCGACGGGCTTTCGGCCCGCGACCCCGCTCGGGGTGCAACAGCTGCTCGTGCGCTCGGGCGTGGACACGACGGGCAAGCACGCCGTCATCGTCGGGCGCTCGAACATCGTGGGCCGCCCGATGGCGGCGCTGCTCCTCGCGGACGGGCCGGGGGGCAACGCCACCGTGACCGTGTGCCACTCGCGCACGCGCGACTTGAAGTCGGTTACGCGGCTCGGAGACATCCTGATCGTGGCGATCGGGAAGCCCGAGTTTGTCACGGGCGACATGATCAAGCCCGGCGCCGTCGTGGTGGACGTGGGCACGAACCGCGTCGCCGATCCGAGCACGAAGAAGGGGTATCGCTTGGTCGGCGACGTGAAGTTCGAGGAGGCGCGCCAGGTGGCTGGGGCGATCACTCCCGTCCCCGGTGGGGTGGGTCCCATGACGATCACGATGCTCTTGTGGAACACGGTGCAGGCGGCGCGCCAATGGGCCACGGCTTAGACCTCTTCAGCGCCCTCGCCCCCGAGGGGGCGTGGAGCGTGACCGAGCTGACGCGCCGCGCCCGCGCGGTGGTCGAAGGAGGGCTCGCGCCGCTCTGGGTGCGTGGCGAGGTGTCAGGGTTCAAGGCGTGGCAGAGCGGCCACTGGTACTTCGCGCTGCGCGACCGCACGGCCCAGGTGCGCTGCGTCATGTTCCAGAAGGACAACCGCCGCCTCCCCGCGCCGCCGGGAGACGGGATGCAGGTGTTCGCCTTCGCCCGGCCCACGGTGTGGGAGGAGAAGGGCGAGTTCCGGCTCACGGTGGTGGATCTGTTGTCGACCGAAGCCGGCGGGCTGTGGCAGCGCGCCTTCGAGCGCGCCAAGGCGGCGCTCGCCAAGGACGGGCTGCTTGATCCCGCCCGCAAGCGCCGGCTGCCCCCGTATCCCCGGCGGATCGCGGTGGTGACGAGTCCCGACGGGGCAGCCGTGCGGGACATCATGGTCGTAGCGTCGCGGCGCTGGCCGCTCGCCGAGCTGCTCGTAATCCCGACGCGGGTGCAGGGGGAGGGGGCAGAGGCGGAGATCTGTGCGGCGCTCGCCCTCGTCACGCGGCTCTCGGGCGTCGACGTGACGATCATCGGCCGCGGCGGCGGCTCGCGCGAGGACCTCTGGACTTTCAACCACGAGCGCGTGGCTCGGGCCGTGGCGGCGTTGCCCGTGCCCGTCATCTCGGCAGTGGGACACGAGACCGACGTGACGCTCTGCGATCTCGTTGCGGACGTGCGGGCTGCCACGCCGTCGGCGGCGGCCGAGGCGGCGACGCCCGACCGGGCGGAGGTGCTCGGCATGCTCGAGCATCTCGGCGCGCGGCTCGCGCGCGGGCTCGTGTCGCGCTCGGGGCGTGTCGCCGAGCGCTTGGACCGCACGTTCGACCGGCTGGGCGCGGTGCTCGCCCGCCGGCTCGAGCGCCACCGGGACGCCCTCGCCGGGCTCGCCGGCCGGCTCGACGCGCTGTCACCGCTCCGGATCCTCGAGCGGGGCTACGCGCTCGCCACGGACGAGCGGGGACGGGTGCTGAAACGCGTGGCGCAGCTCACGCCAGGACTCGCGTTCGAGCTCCGGGTCACGGACGGCCGCGTGGCCGCCCGGGTGGTGGACACCTGATGGCCCCGGGCGGTGCCGCGTCCAAGGGCGCGCGATCGGCGCCGAGCTTCGCCGAGCAGGTCGAGCGGCTCGAGGAGATCGTGCGCCGGCTCGAGGGGGAGGATCTCGATTTGGACGCCGCGCTCGCGCTGTTCGAGGAGGGCATCGAGCGGTTGCGGCAGGCGCGCGAACGCCTCGCGGCGGCGGAGGCGCAGGTCAAGCAAGTGATCGCCGACCAGGCAGGCAATCTCCAGGTTGAAGATCTCAACCGCTGATCGCGCGCTGGAGGCCTACCTGGCCGACGCGCGGGCCCGGGTGGACGGCGTGTTGGAGGCGTGGGGGCAGCGTGTCGGAGCGTGGTGGCCCGCGCCGGTGGCCGCCGCGATCCGCTACAGCCTCTTGTCGAGCGGGAAGCGGCTACGCCCGACGCTCGTCTTCGCCGCGGCCGAAGCGGTCGGGGCCGAGGGCGTGGCCGCGGGCCTCGCGGAGCTCGCCGCGGCGCTCGAGGTGGTGCACGCCTATTCGCTCGTGCACGACGATCTCCCGTGCATGGACAACGACGATCTGCGACGCGGTCGGCCCACGACCCATCGGGCCTTCGACGTGCCCACGGCGGTGGTGGCGGGCTATCACATGGTCGCGCTCGGCGCCCGCGTGCTCGGGGCCGGGCTCACGGCTTTAGCTCTCGAGCCCGAGCAGCGGCGGGCGATCGCGCTCGAGCTGTTCCGGGCCGCGGGGGCGGGCGGGATGATCGGCGGCCAGGTCCTCGACTTGGACGCCGAAACCCGGCCCGTGCCGGCGGACGAGCTCGAGGCGATCCACGGCCGCAAGACCGGCGCCTTGATCGCGGCGGCATGTGTGATCGGGGCGCTCGCGGCCGGAGCGCCCCGCGCCACGTGCGAGGCGCTGCGCGGCTACGGCGTCGACGTGGGGCTCGCCTTCCAGATTTGGGACGATGTGCTCGACGCCACCGCCACCTCCGACCAGCTCGGGAAGACGGCCGGCAAGGACGCCGCTGGCGGGAAAGCCACCTTCGTGACGCTGCTCGGGGCGGGCGCGGCGCGCGCCGAGGCCGAGCGCCTCGCGGCGCGGGCCGTGGACCGGTTGCGGCAGGCGGGGTTAGCTTCTCCTACGCTGGCGGCGCTGGCGCACTACATTGTGACGAGGTCGAACTGAACGGGACGCAAGGGCGACAGGGCGCGAGCGCGGTAGGCGACGCGCCCCCCACTTCCGACCCCCGGAGCTCCCGCAAGAAAGGGCAGCGTGGCTCTCCTCGAGACGATTAGCAGTCCCGCGGACGTACGGCGGCTATCGAAGGATCAACTCCAGTCCCTCGCCGACGAGGTGCGGCGGCGCTTGATCGAGGTCGTGTCCCAGACCGGCGGTCACATCGGGGCTGGGCTCGGGGTGGTCGAGTTGACGGTCGCCCTGTGCTACGCGTTCGACTCGCCGCGCGACCGCATCGTGTGGGACGTCGGCCACCAGGGGTACCCCTGGAAGATGCTCACCGGTCGGAACGACCGGCTCGCCACGCTGCGCCAGGCGGGGGGGTTGTCGGGGTTCTTGCGACTCGACGAGAGTCCGCACGACCAGTTCGGCGCCGGCCATGCCGGCACCGGGCTCTCGGCCGCCTTCGGGATCGCGACGGCGCGGGACTTAGCGGGCGAGCGGTTCAAGGTCGTGGCGGTCGTCGGCGACGGCGCCCTGACCTGCGGGCTGCCGTACGAGGCGATGAACAACGCGGGCCATTCGGGCCGCGACATCATCATGGTGTTGAACGACAACGGCATGTCCATCGCCCCGAACGTCGGCGCCATGAGCAAGTACCTGGGCTCCATCATCGCGAGCCCGATCACTGTGCGGGCCCGCGAGCGCGTGAAGGCCCTGATCGAGTCCGTCTCCCACATCGTCGGTGGCCAGAAGCTCGTCGATTTCGCGAGGACCGCTGAGGAGAGCATCAAGAACTTCTGGTCTCCGGGCATGCTGTTCGAGGAGCTCGGGTTCCGCTACTTCGGTCCGATCGACGGCCACAACATCAGTCAGATGCTCCAGGCGTTCGAGATCGTGAAGACGTTACGGGGACCGCGCGTGGTGCACGTGATCACGGAGAAGGGCAAGGGGTTCCCGCTGCCGTTGCCCGACTCGGAGAAGTACCACGCGCGCGCCCCGTACGACCCAGTGACGGGTGAGCTCAAGCCTGCGAAGGCGGGGCCGCCGCAGTGGACGCGCGTGTTCGGCGAGGCGCTCACCGAGCTTGCCGGCGAGTACCCGAAGCTCGTGGCGATCACGGCGGCGATGCCGTCGGGGACGGGCACCAACCTCTTCCAGAAGAAATGGCCCGATCGCTTCTTCGACGTGGGGATCGCCGAGGCGCACGCCGTCACCTTTGCGGCCGGCCTGGCCACGCAGGGGATCCGTCCCGTCGCGGCGATTTACTCCACGTTCCTGCAGCGCGCGTACGACAGCATCATCCACGACGTCGCGATCCAGCGGCTGCCCGTGATCTTCTGCTTGGACCGCGCCGGGATGGTGGGGGAAGATGGCCAGACGCACATGGGTCTGTACGACATCGCGTATCTCTTGGCGGTACCGAACATGACGGTGACCGCGCCGCGCGATGCCGCCGAGCTGATCGGGCTGTTGCGCTCGGCGCTCGAGCACACCGAGGGGCCGTTCGCGATCCGTTATCCGCGCGACCGGGCGCCGAGCGAGGCGCCGCCCGCGGCGGAGGTGGCGCCGATTCCGTACGGCACGTGGCAGGTGCTCCGGAAGGGTCGCGAATGCGCGTTGCTCGCAGTGGGCGCGATGTGCCAGCCGGCGGTCGCGGCGGCGGAGGCGCTGGCGGGCGACGGGCTCGACGTGACGGTCGTGAACTGCCGCTTCATGAAGCCCGTCGACCGGACGCTGCTCGACGCCCTGCTGCGCGAGCACCGGCTGCTCGTGACGGTGGAGGACGGCACGGTGACGAACGGCTTCGGGGCCTACGTCGCCGGGCTCGTCGAGACGATCGCACCCGAGGTGCGGGTGGCGTTGCTCGGCGCTCCTGACCGAACCTATGAGCACGCGCCGCGCGCCCAGCAGCTCGCCGAGGTCGGGCTCACCGGCGAGGGCATAGCGGCGCGGGTGCGCGCGCTCGCAGCGGAGGGATCGCTCGCCCACTCATGAATGTCGGGGTCGTCGGCAACCCGGACTACCGCGATCTCAAGAACATCCTCGCGCATCTGGCCCAGGTCGCTCCGCGACTCGGCCTCACGCTGTTCACCGAAGCGGACATCGCGGCGTTGTGGCCCGCCCCGCGCCCCTCCCCCTTGCCGGGCCCGCCCGCGCTCGACTGCCTTGTCACGCTGGGGGGCGACGGGACGCTGCTCCGAGGCGCGCGCTCGCTCAACGGCGCCCGCACGCCGATCCTGGGGGTGAACCTCGGCCGCGTGGGCTTCCTCACGACGGCGAACGCGCAGACGTTGGACTGGGCGCTGGACGTGCTGGTGCGGCAGGCCTATGCGACCGAATCGCGCCTCGCCCTGGCCCCCGTGATCGTCGACAAGCGCGGCACGAGCCGCGTCGAGCCCGTGGTATTGAACGACGCCGTCGTGCACAAGGGCGGTGTCGCGCGGGTGATTGGGCTCCGCGTCTCGGTGGATGGCGACGAGGTCGGCCAGTACTCGGCCGATGGCATCATCGTGGCGACGCCCACGGGGTCGACGGCCTACGCGATGTCCGCGGGTGGCCCGATCGTCGTGCCGGGGGTCGACGCGCTCGTCATCGCGGCCATCTGCCCGCACACCTTGGCCGTCCGCCCGCTCGTCGTGTCGTCGCAGGCCACTGTGACCGTCGAACCGATGATCTCTGCCGGCGCGGAGGTGCTCGTGTCCTTTGACGGGCAGGTCGCCACGACGCTCGGGCCGGGCGAGCGGCTGGTGGTGAAGCGCGCCGAGCATCCCGTCCTCTTGATCCGCCTCGGGCCCGAGGGCTTCTTCGCCCGGATGCGCCAGAAGCTGCAGTGGGGCGACCTCTCTGACCGCGAGCGCCGATAGTGCTGACCGAGCTCCGGGTGCGCGACCTCGCCGTCATCGCCGATGTCACGCTCCCGCTCGCGTCGGGCTTGAACGTGCTCACTGGGGAGACGGGGGCGGGGAAGTCGATGCTCGTCGACGCGCTTGCCTTGCTGCTCGGCGAGCGTGCCTCGGCCGACGTCGTGCGCCCGGGGGCCGGGAAGGCGGTCATCGAGGGTGCGTTTGACTTGACTGCGGGGGCGCTTGAGCGCGTGGGACCCGCGCTAACGGCGCTGGGCGTGGACATCGAGGACGCGCGGCTCGTTTTGAAGCGGGAGGTGACGGCGGAAGGGCGCTCGCGCGCGTGGGTGAACGGCAGCCCGGCCACGGTGAGCACGCTGGCGGAGCTGGGGGCGTTGCTCGTCGATCTGCACGGCCAGCACGAGACGCAGTCGCTGCTCTTGCCCGAGGCGCAGCGGGACATCTTGGACCTCTATGCCGATGCCGCCGTCGAGCGCACCGCGGTGCGCGATGCGCACGCCCGGTGGCGCGAGCTCGAGCGGCGCGAGGCGGCGCTCGTGGCCGCGCGTGACGAGGTGCGGCGCAAGGCTGATTACCTCCGCCACGTGGTGGACGAGATCACGCGGGCTGCCCCCGAGGTGGGCGAGCCCGAGGCGCTTGAGACGGAGGCGAAGCGGCTCGCCCACGCCGACGAGCTCGGGCGGCTCGCCCGCGAGCTTGACGAGGCACTCGCGACGACCGCGCTCGCCCGGGCCGCGAAGGTCTACGCGAGCCTAGCGCGCCTCGACTCTTCGGCCGCGGTGCGGCGCTGGCAAGAGCTCCTCGACGGCGCGTTCGCGAACGTGGAGGAGCTGGCGCAGGCGGCGCGGGAGTACGCGTCGGGGATCGAGGGCGATCCCCAGCGACTCGCCTCGGTGGAGCAGCGGCGCGACGTGCTGTTTCGCCTCACCCAGAAGTACGGCCCCGCCCTGCCCGACGTCTTGGCGGCGCGGGACCGCGCGGCGCGCGAGCTTGAGCTCCTCGACACGGCGGACGTGGACCTGCGCGGGCTCGCCGAGGAGCGCGCCAGCGCCGAGCACGAGTTCACGCGGGCCGCGCGGGCGCTCACCGCGAAGCGCGAGCAGGGCGCCGCCCGACTCGAGCGCGCCGTCAACGCGCTCCTCCCGGCGCTCGGGATGCCGGGGGGCCGGTTCGCCGTCGAGCGAGCGCCGCTCGCCCTCGCCCGCAGCGATGGCGCGGAGACGGTGGCGTTCCACGTACAGCTCAACGTCGGGCTCGACGCCCGGCCGCTCGCGAAGGTCGCGTCGGGGGGCGAGTTGTCGCGCCTGATGCTGGCGCTCAAGGTCGTGCTCGCCGAGCACGACCGCGTGCCCACGCTCGTGTTTGACGAGGTGGACCAGGGGATCGGTGGGGAAGTGGGGGGCCGGGTGGGGGAGGCGCTCGCCCGGGTGGCCGCGGGGTCCGGCGTCGGGCGCCAGGTGCTCGTGATCACGCATCTGCCGCAGATCGCCGCGTACGCGGGTCAGCAGCTCGTGGTGGCCAAGGGGGCGCGCGGTGGGGTGGCGACGAGCGACGTCGAGGCCGTGACCGGGGAGGCGCGGACCCGCGAGCTCGCGCGCATGCTGGGCGACCCCGACATGGACACGGCGCTCGGGCACGCCGCTGAGCTGCTCAGAACAGCTTCTGCACGAGCCGCATCACCAGTCGATACACCGTCACTCCCGGGACGCGCGCGGCGCCGCTGACCGTCTGCTCGATCGAGAACCCTCCTTCCACGACGGGGCCGCGGTAGGTCGCCGCGACGCCGAGCCGGAGTCGCCGCTCGGAAGTGCCGGGCTCGAGGACGCTCGGGCTCGTGGGCGCGCCCAGCCGCGTCGCGAGGGCGGCCGAGTCGGTGGCCGACTGGAAGGCGTAGTGGTCGCGCGCCTTGGTCCAGTAGCCCACCGTGCATCCGGCGCTGAAGGTGCGGGCGAGGCGGACGAGGGGCGCGACGTCCACGCCCACGTAGTCCCCGGGCGTCCAATCGAGCGTCGCCGTAGCCGCGGCGGGCACGAGAAAGGCGTCGTTCGGGGCCACGCGCCGGACCCGCGTGCTCCGGCGCGGCGCGCCGGCGCGCACCGCTACGTTGAGCCAGAGCGGCCCCGCGCTGAGCTCCTGCGTGAGCTGGGCCTCGAGATCGAACTCGCGATTGGCGACCGGGACGCCGAGGAGGTCGTCGGCCGAGTCGTGCGGGCTCGTCGTCGGCAGCCGCACGAGCCCTTTCAGGGCCACCGCGTAGTGGTCACTCGTGACGAGGCGGTACTTCGCCCCGAGTTCCACGTCGCCGATGCCCCAGTGGAAGCTCGAGCGGAAGGGGAGGTAGTTGTAGCCGAACCCCAGCACGCTGTCGTAGATCGTCTGGGTCAGGGTCGTCGCATTGACGGTGTCGTGCGGGAGCAGGAAGGTCGCGCCGAACCCCGAGACCCCGAACCCGTTCGCGAGATCGCGCTGGATGCGGGCGACCGTCGTATCGATGCCCCGGCCGCCCGTGGACGAGTCGACGGGGAGGAAGGGAGCGTTCACCTGGGCGACGCCGTAGACGGCGGTCTTCAAGGCGCTGTCGACCGTCTGCCACAAGGCGAGGCTGTCGCGGGCCGGGCAGCGCGCCCCGCCGGCGCAGCCGTACTGGCCCGCGGCGATGTTCTGTTGCAGCCGCGCGAGCGTCGAGTCGAACTGCGTGAAGAAGGCCTTGTAGGTCGACTCGGCGGCCGCGCCGGTGTAGCGGGGGTTGAGGCCGAGATTCGCCCCCCGACTCGCGAGCTGGAGGGCGCGCCGGGTCGCGACCCGAATGAAGGGGACCATCACGCTCACCGCGAGCCGCGGCGTGACACCGAGCTCGGCCGTCACGGGATAGGTGCGGCGCTCCTGATGCACGCTCAGGAGCCCCGCGCCGAGGCTCGCGACGAAGTTCGGAATGCCGCTCGCCGCGAGCACGTTCTGGCTTGCCGTACGGACGTTCTGCTCGAGGCGGGCGATCACCGGGATGTAGCGACCGCCCACGGTGTCGCCCGTGAGCCCGTAGCCGAGCCTCCGGCGCCCGGCGTCCGTGAACTCGTCGTTCCAGATCATGATGCGGGGATCGAACGTGACGCGGAGGACGCC
>DATLKW010000422.1:0-3618 GCA_035538175.1 Gemmatimonadales bacterium
GCCTCCCCGCACCGCCCTCCTTCACCGTCCTGTGCCCCACGGGGTGTCCGACGTTCAATCCCCGGAATCGCCACGGCGAACTCGGGTGGACCGTCGAGACGAGCCTAGATGTCGAGTACGCCCACGCCATGGCGCCCGGCGCGAACATCGTGCTCGTGGTCGCCTCCACGAGCTCGGGCGACGACATCAACGCGGCGGAAGCCAAGGCCATCGAGCTCTACCCGGGCAGCGTCATGTCGCAGAGCTTCGGGATTCCGGAGATCGTGGTCCACGCGGACAACGCGCACCTGCTCCAAGCCGTGCGGAACTACGTCGCGGCGACCCAGGCTGGGATTACCCTCCTCGCCTCCGCTGGCGACTTCGGGGCCACGAACGGCTTCGCCTCGGCCAACGCCAGCTTCCCGGCCTCGTTCCCGCTCACCCTCGCCGTGGGGGGCACCGAAGGCAACCCCTACACCGATCCCGGGACGGCGACGTTGAGCTGCGCGGCGAACACGACCTGCTCCGCGGGCCTCGCCACGTTCACGGGCCCCTGCAGCTCGCTCAAACCCGGTTTCCTGCGGAGCCCCTGCACCCCCGTGGGCTACGGCGGCGAGCGGGTCTGGAACGAGCCCTTCTTTGCGCCCGGCTCGACGACGGGTGGCGCGCCGAGCCTCATTTTCCCCGTGCCCGCCTACCAGAACGGCCTTGGACTGGCGACGCGCACGGTGCCCGACGTCAGCTACAACGCGGCGATTCACGGGGGCGTGCTCATCGCGAACAGCACCATCGCAGGCTTCCCCGCCTTCTTCCTCGTCGGCGGCACGAGCGCCGGGTCGCCCCAGTGGGCGGCGATCATGGCCCTGGCCAATCAGGCGGCGGGCCGGCCGCTCGGATTCGTGAACGCGGCGATCTACACGCTCGCGCACTCCGGTACCTACGCGAGCGATTTTCATGACATCACGCAGGGCAACAATCAAATGCCCGGCACGCCGGTCGGCTTCTCCGCGACCACGGGCTGGGACGACGCCACGGGCTGGGGTACCCCGAACGTCTCGAACTTCATCCGGGACCTGGTGGCCTGCGTAAAGGGCGGGGCGTGCGGGCAGTAAGCGAACGCCGCTGACCCAACTGATCGAGCACCTCGTCGACTTTACCGGACGCTGCAGGCACCATGCGGCGTCCGGTTTCTTTCACCGCTGGAGGACCCTGTGACCTCGTTGCGCTACCTCGTTGCCGCGGGCGCGGTGACCGTGTTGCTGTCGTCTCCCGCCGCCGGGCAGGGGCCCACCGTCGACACCACGGGCGCCGCGGTCTTGATCGACGAGGCCCTGCACCGCTCGGAGCTGCTCCAACACCTCGCCTACCTGACCGACGTGATCGGTCCGCGGCTCACGGGCTCCGCCGCGGTGCGCCAGGCGAACGACTGGACGCTCGGTCAGTTCAAGACGTACGGCCTCGCGGCGCACCTCGAACCGTGGACCTTCGGCGGCACGTGGACCCGTGGGCCCATCGAGGTCCGCCTCCTGGCGCCGCGCGCGCACGACGTGATCGCCGCCAGCTGGGCCTGGGCACCAGGGACGGAGGGGCAGGTCCGCAGGGGACCGGTGGTGCGCATCGATGGGTCGGTGCCGGAGAGCGTCGTCGTGCAGCGCACCAAAGTGAAGGGCGCCTGGGTGATGCTGCGCGAGCCGGCGTTCGTGTGGAACGCAGATGGACCGCCGATGCTCGCGGCCGACTCGGCCCGGCAGCAGGAATTCGTGCTGGGCCTCAGGCCGCCGCAGGACGCCGACTCAGCGACCCGCGCCCACCGGCAGCAGTTCGCGAGCGATCTGCCCTACCTCCTCCACCGCGCCGGCGCCCTCGGGATGGTGCTGGACGCAGGGAAGGAGCAGGGACTCCTCAACATGAGCGGCTCCCCCAATCGAATCCTGCCCCTCCCCCAGATCGTCGTGGCGCACGAGGACTACGCCCTCTTCGACCGG
This sequence comes from Gemmatimonadales bacterium, assembly GCA_035538175.1. Taxonomy (GTDB): domain Bacteria; phylum Gemmatimonadota; class Gemmatimonadetes; order Gemmatimonadales; family GWC2-71-9; genus AG41. The sequence goes on from DATLKW010000422.1 coordinate 1,965, forward strand.
CTGCTCCGAGCGGGGATCGTGCCGAGACTCGCCGCCCGGATCACGAACCGTCTGACGCAGGACTCCGTGCCCCAGTGGAATACGGTCGCGGAGCTGCGGGGCAGCGACGAGCCCGCCGAGGTGGTGATCGTGGGGGCGCATCTCGATTCCTGGGACTTAGGCACCGGCGCGACCGACAACGGCACGGGCGCCATGTGCGTGCTCGAGGCCGCCCGGGTGATCGCGCGCTCCGGCCTCAGGCCGAAGCGGACCATCCGGTTCGTGCTGTTCACGGGAGAGGAGCAGGGACTCATCGGCTCGCGCAAGTATGCCGAGGCGCACGCGAGCGAAGCGGACTCGATCCAGGCCGTCGTCGTCGTCGACAACGGCACCGGGGCCATCACGGGACAGGCTCTGCAGGGGCGGGGTGACCTTGAAGGATTGTGGCGCGCGATCCTCGCGCCTGTCGCCACCTTGGGCGCCGATTCCGTGGTGAATCGGAACAAGGGCGGGACCGATCACCTCTCGTTTGTGCCCTACGGGGTGCCGGCGTTCAACTTCAACCAGATCGAACGGGGCTACCGCCACACCCACCACTCGCAGTCCGACACCTTCGACAAGGCCGTCGAGGCCGATCTCAACGAGGCCGCAGCGGTGCTCGCGGTCTCGGCCTACGAGCTCGCGAACCTGTCCGCGCTCATTCCGCGCGGGGAACGGTCAACTCCGCCCCCGGTGCAGGCGGTGCAGGTATCAGACAGTGTGCGAACGGGCCTCAAGGACTGACGGTCCGCTAGCCCGCCAACGGACGCACTGCGATCCCCTGTTTTCCAGCACGGCTCAAGAAGACTCTCCTGACCCAGAGGGACGCCGTTAACCTGCTGAATTCCAGCAACTTGCAGCATTCAACGCGAGCTCGAGCACTTCCACGCGATGCCGCACGATCTGACTGACCAGGATGCCAAGCGCTAGCAGCAGGGCGCCCAGGAGCCGCGCGAGCACCGGCGGATAGCTTCCCGTCGCGCTCAAGAGCTGCAGCCCGAGCGCCGGCGCGAAGACCAGGCCGAGTCCGCCGAGCGTGAGATAGCCCACGAGGTAGAAGAAGCTCACGCGCGTCCAGCGCATCACGCCCCCACCTTGGTGAACTCCAGGACCGCTCGCACGAACTCGTCGGGTGCGTCGAGTGCGAGGAAATGCCCCGCGTCCTTGACGGTGCGCCACTCGGCACGGGGAATCGCTTGGCGATCCGCCTCGCGCTCGGCCATCCGCGACCAATCATGATCGCCATACACGAGAAGCACCGGTCGGTCGATCGACGTGTATTCCGACCGTGCCCGCTCCCATCCAGCCCAGTGATGGACGAGCGACATGAAGGCCCGATAGTGACCCGGCCGGTTACCGACTTCGTACAGCTCTCGCGCCAGGGCCGGTGGCATCGAGGCCGGCCGATACACGCCGCCCTCGAGGATGCGTTTCACGATCGGGTACTGGCGGAGCCTCGTGAACGTGGCGCCGAGGATCGGCACGTCGTTGAGCCCGAAGAGGAAGTTGGCGATCGCGGAGCTGCGCCGTATCCCGCGCCCGCCGTCGTAATCGTACGGATTGACCGCCACGACTCGACGCACCGACGGGTGATGCCGGGCGGCGAGCAGGAGCGCGATACTCCCGCCGATGGACT
>DATLKW010000423.1:0-10225 GCA_035538175.1 Gemmatimonadales bacterium
AAAAAAACGCCAGCGGTCGGCCCGCCGGCAGGCACGCCGGCATACACACGGACATGATCGATCGCCATCAGGACCATGATGATGCCGCGCACGACGTCGAGCGACCTCACGCGGCCAGGGCGCGCTTCGGTGGGCGCGACCAGCACCGGGTCGGTCGTCTTGGGCGTGGTCATTCGATCGCCTTCCGCGGCGAGACCGCGCCAAACTAAAGCGGCCTGCAGAGGCAGGCAACCTGATCGCGGTCGACGGTGCGTGTCGCGCGGCGAACGCGCATTCGACGTGGTCGCGAACGCCCGCTGATATCGTCGGACCCGGTGGGCGGGCAGGAGCCCGATCGACGGGTGCCTGCCACAGGCTCGGCGCAGGGCCGCCGTTCGCTAGGGATTCGTCAGCGTGAGTCCCGTGACGAAGCCCTCCGTGTTGTGCGCGAACCGGATGCCGTAGACGCCGTCGGTCGACTTAAGCTTCCCCGCGGTCACTAATGCCGCCTTGTCGTACGTTGCGACCACGCTGCCGTTCACCGCGCACAAGACCTTGTCCCGCTTCACCGACAGCGCGATCTCCTGGGTCACGGGCTGCCCCGGTCCTGCCGCTCGGTGCACCGCGGCGTTGGACTCGCCTCTGCCGTTCATCTGAAACGGTCGCGGGCCGAACCCGCGCACGATCACGGTACCGTTCCCGTACGCCGCGCAGTACAAGAGGCTCGCTCGATCGGTGCCGAGGTCGTTGCCCGCGATGACGACCCCGTACGGATGCGGGTGATCGTTCAGGTTCATGTACTTCGGCTCGCGAAAGGTCGCCTTGACGGTGTGGTCGCCTGTGGCCGTGTTCGCCGGATTCCAATACACGACGGCGGGCCCCGTCACCACGTGCAACGCGTCGCCCTCCTTGGCGAGCTTCGAATCGTTGAGGCTGGCTCCTCGGCGCTCTTCCTGCGCGTCGATCTTCCCCGTCCATCCTGGCACCGAAATGCCGCCGCCGGCGACCGAACGTGAGGCCTCGGGCGGCGCCTGGCCTGCGCAGGGCGTCGCAAGACAGGCGAGAGCGGTAACGGTAACGAACATGACAGCGCTGTGACGACACATGGATCGGTCTCCCCGTGAACGGTCGGTGGCTAAACGATATCCAAATCCCTTGCTGCCGGTGCGGGCACACGGGCTTCTTCCACATCCAACGCACAGATCCCAGCTAGCGGCGGCTGACCTAGCGAATCGCGACGGGGGGCCCGGCTGGGCTGGCGGTAGAGGGTTGTGGCCCTACGGGACGGGATTCTCAGTGACGTGAGGAGGCCGCTTCGGGTGTCTCGTGAGTCCCGGGAGCACCACGTCGAGGGCCAGGAGGAACGCGATCCCCGACGTGATGAGCATCAGCGTCAACGCCGACGCGTAGGGCGCCACACCGCGTGCCAGCGGACGCCCCAGCGCGCCGAGCAGCAGAGCGACGGCGGCGAGGAACTGGAGCAACAGGAGCAGGCGCACGAAGGTCGGCGCCGCGGCGCCGGTCGCCGCGCGGCGGCGGCGCGGGACACTCGCCACGAACCATCCGATCGCGATCGCGGCGATTGCACTCGCCACTCTGAGCACGTACTCCTCGGCAACTCCGTACAGCGCGAACAGCAGCGGCAGCAAGGCACCGGCGGTCACAATGAACCCGGCCTGCATGAAGGAGAGGACGAAGTAGCTGTCGTAGCTCGACAACTGGTCGCCGGCGGACTGGCGGAACACGATCACGAGGGTGGAGAATCCGACGAACGAGACGGAGAGGCCCGCGAGGGCATACAAATACGTCGCTTCCGCTGTCGCCATGTCTCCCTCCGTCTCCTCGTCGTTCCTTTGCCATCCTGCATCCGCTCACGGCGTCGGGGATATACGCGGGCCCCGCAGGGTGCACAAGCGACGCGCGGTGATTAGGCCAGCGCGGAGGAGTCCGCGGGCCACAGCCACGCCGCACCGCGAACGCCGCTCGCGTCGCCGTGCGCCGCGCGCACGACGCGTGTGGCGATGGGATCGGAGCGTGCCCCAGCCGCGAAGACGTACCGGGGAAGCAGCGCGGAGATTGCTTCCGGGAGGCCGGCCAGGTTCGACATGCCGCCGCCGAGCACCACCACGTCGGGGTCGAGCACGTTGACGAGGGACGCGAGCGCGCGGCCGAGGCGGTCCTGGTATCGGCGGAGTGTCGCGGCGGCCTCCGCGTCCCCCCGCGCCGCGGCGTCCGCGATCTCGCGGCTTGAGAGAGCACGACCGGTGTGTTCGGCATGGTCGCGCTCGAACCCCGGACCCGAGAGCCAGGTTTCGACGCAGCCCCGCTTGCCGCAATAGCACGGCGGGCCCGGCTGCTCGTCGGGGCTGAGCCACGGTAAGGGATTGTGTCCCCATTCGCCGGCGATGAGGTTCGCACCCGGCAGACACCGGCCGTCAACGACGATCCCGCCTCCGACGCCCGTGCCGAGGATGACGCCGAATACCACGGGCGTGCCAGCCGCGGCCCCATCAGTCGCCTCGGAGAGCGCAAAGCAGTTCGCGTCGTTCATGAGCCGCACCGGACGGCCAAGTCGCTCCTCCAGATCGCGTCCCAAGGGACGACCGTTGAGCCACGTCGAGTTCGCGTTCTTCACAAGGCCGGTTCGCGGCACGACCGTCCCCGGGATGCCGACGCCGACCGTACCCACGCCACCCGCCGCGCGCTCGAGCTCCTTCGTTAGTACCGCAACGGCATCGAGCGACGCCCCGTAATCGCGAGGCGTGGCCACCCGTCGTCGGGCGATCTCCTCGCCGGCGCGGGTCAGCGCGATCCCTTCGATCTTCGTGCCGCCGAAATCGATGCCGATGCGCAGCGAAGGAGTCACCGTCACCGTCGAAGGCTCCGAGCCGGATCACGCCAAGCTACGCTCTGACCTGTCAGGGCGTGCACAGCCCGCTTCCACTGACGCCGTAGCGTCCACGCCACGGGCTTGACAACTCGCGTGACCCCGCGGTACGCTCGGAACGAGAGCGCTGCGATGAGCAGCCTGCACCCCGCTGACCCCGTCCGCTTACAGCCCCGAGAGGGCTTTTCCCCCGATCTCGCGCGATCGGCCGGCGCACCATGACCTCGTGGCGCCCCTCTGCCACCATGAGCCACCGCTCGCCGCGCCGCAAGGAGATGCCCATGCGCAAAACACTCGTGCTTTCAGCCGTCCTCATCTGCGCGCTCGCGGCCGCGCTGTCGCAGGCACACGTTCCGGAGTCGTTCGCCGCCGATGAACAGGCGCATCTCCGGGCCCATTTCGACAGCGTCGAACGGGAACTACGTGCCCGCTCCGTGCCTGGGTTGACGCCCGCCCAGCGAGCGGCGCGCGCGCGGCTCCTCGATCTCCTCCGTCGCTATCGGTTGCGCGGCGTCTTTCCCCGCAACACCGACTTCGCAGACCGCCGCATGCCCACGTTCATCGACTACTGGGGGAAGCGTTGCGGCGTCGCGTACCTGATGGAGGAGACGGGTAACGAGGACATGGTGCTCCGGATTGCGGCGACCCGCAACAACGCTCGTGTCCCGGAGCTCAAAGACGATCCCGAGGTGGTGCGCTGGCTCGCGGCGAACGGCATCACGCTCCCCGAAGCTACGCGGATTCAGCCGGACTACCGGTGTGGCACGATCCACGGCGGGCCCTGCCCCGCAAGCGCCGGCTACAAGGTGGCGACGGGCTTCGTCGTCGCGACCAACGTGACGGCCTCCGCCTTGACCCTCCTCCATACGGGCCTGTCGCCTGAGGCCAGCACGTTCGCCGCCTTGGGCGCGGGGACAATCGGCATCGTTGCCGGGGCGCCGAACATGGGACAGACGGGCTCGCGGGGGACGATGGGCTTGCTGAACGTGGGCGCGGGCAGCGTGTCACTCGCGCTCGGCCTCATCCGTCTGACGCAGAGCCCCGCGAGCGAGACGCGGTCACGCGTGAAGCTTGCTCCATGGTTCGGTCGGCGCGGAGCGACGGGGCTCGCGGCGAGCGTGCGTTCTGAGCTCGCGAGACGACGTCGGCACGCAGCGCGCCGCCACGGGCTAGCCGGAGACGGCAGCCCGATCGCGCGCGCGGCCCTGCTCCTGTTCGCGCGGCACGAGCAGCGCGAGCCGTGCCTCCCCTGCGCGGATGGGCCAACGGGGCGTGTACGAGCGCCCCTGCACCGTCTCCTCGAGCCCGCGCTCGGACCGGGCGACGGTGGCGAACGGTAACGACCAAACCTCCGCCGCGGGCGTTGGGTCCAACTCGAGCTCGCGCGCGACCGAGATCTCAGGAGCAAACCAGGCGTCCGTGGGAAACGCGCCAGGATCCCACCGGTAGCTCACGCTCACCTCGCCCGCCGGGCCGAACCGGATCCGTTTCTCCAGGAGCCCCGCCGGGGCCGTCCCCGCGGCGGGCTCGAGCACGACCTCGACCGCGTGGCGCGTTCCTGCCACCCGCGCTTGCAACTCGACCTCCGCCCAGGAGGCCACCGCGTCGAAGGCTCCGCGGGCGTAGGCGTCCTGCGTCACGGTGGCGGCGAGCACCCGGTCCACGAAGAGGGCACGGGTCACGGCGTCGATCGGTGGGGGGGTATCCAGCCGGTTGGCCCGCTCAAGGTCGTGAATGCTCGGCGTGCTGTCTGCGCTGTCCGTGGCCCCCCGCCCCGCGGGCGCGGGGTCGGCGGGCCGGTGGTAGGGCTCGAGTCGGCGAGTCAGCACGTCGGCGTAGTTCACGCCCGGGGCGAACAACGTGAGCTCCTCGATCGCGCCGCCGCGGGCGGGACTCACGACCGCGGAAAACCGCGCCGAGTGTACCCAAATCTCCCGCCGTCCGTCGCCGTCCACGTCGAGCTCCTCGGTGGCGAGCGGCTCGTCGCGGCGCAACTCGCCTTCGGCCACGGCGAGGTTCTGCCAGATGGCGGCGCGCAGATGTGGCAGGTACAAGCCGCCGAACACGCCGTGCCAGTAGGCGTCGTTGCACTGCGCGCGGCCGATCGCGCGTCGCGCCGCCGGGGGATCGCCGCGCTCGCGACACAGCGCCGAGAGCGCCACCATCTTCTTGTGCATCCGATTTGCCTCGGCGTACTTGACGAGGAAGTGGCGCCAGTGCCCGCCGCGCACGAGCGCGCCGTCGGGTCCGGCGAGTCGCCCCGCCCCGAGGTCGCGCTCGAGCGCGAGCAACCGAAGCGCGGCGGGTGCGGGGAGGGCCCACCCTTCCATCTCGCGATACGACGCCGTCGGGAGGTAGGCGAGCCCGGCACTCGGGACCTCGCGCAGCGCCGCCGCGGGCGTCGTGAGGCGGATATCGCCGTCGCGGACGAGCCGGGCGATGGTGTCGAGGAACTCCGCGAGCCAGCCGCGAGTGTATACCCAGTCCTTCGTCCCCGGCCAGCCGCCAAATTTCTCGCCGTCGTCCACGAGCACGGCGAGCGGGCGCGCCGCCTGCCGCAACTCCCGCAGGTAGTCCGCGATCGTAGCCGGGGGCATGAAGGGCACGAGGTAGCGCAACCGCTCGTCGATCGGGAACAGTGCCACGCGCCGCCCGCCGCTCTCGGTCCAGAACGGGGCATGGAGCGCGTCCCGCTCGAAGCCGCTCACGAGGAAGTGGCGATCGTCGACGAGGGCATAACGCACGCCGGCCTCGGCCAGGTCGCCGGCCAGGTCCGGCTCCCAGACGCGTTCGGTGAGCCACAGCCCTGTGGCGTCCACGCCGAAGCGGCGCCGCAGGGCCTCCCGCATCCAGCCGATCTGCTCCAGGCGGTCTGCGCGCGGCAGCGACGCCAGCACCGGCTCGTAGAAGCCCGCGAGCAACAACTCGATGTGCCCGTCGCTCGCCAAGCGACCCAGGAGATCGAGGTACCGCGCATCGTGCGCCTCGAGCCACTCGAGCAGCGGCCCCGAGAGGTGCATTGCGAACGGGAGGAACTGCCGCTCGGCGAGCCGCTCGACGAGGGGCCGGTAGACGTCCCGCAGGTGGTCGGCGAAGACGTGATCGAAATTGCCCACGGGCTGGTGGAAGTGGACACCGAAAACGAAGCGGACGGGATTCATCGGGCGGCGACGGCGGGCGCTGCGGCCCGGGTCCGGACGCGCTCGAGATAGAGCTGACGTCCCGAGCCCACGGCGGCATCGTTGCTCGGGGCGGCCGCGAGGCGCTCCACGAGGCCCGCCTCTAGCCGAGCGGCCGCGGGGCCCGCCAAGTCGATGGCGCGGGCGGCCGAGCGCAGCACAATCACTGACTCGATCCCGGCGATGTCGTCGAAAAACCAGCCACACGACGTGAACATGCGGAGCGCGTGTCGCTCGAGCTCGAGCAGCTCGCGGGCGCGCGCCTGCCCGCGCGCGTCGTCTGGATGGCGCAGCTGCCCGATGACGAACCGCGTGACGGCGTCGTCCGACGCGTCGAGGACGGCGCCGTACCCGTCGCGCGCGGCCCAGGGATCGCTCAACAGCGCGCCGCCCTCCTGCTCGAAGACGGCGTGCAATTCCTGCGCGAGCCAATCGAGCGCCGCCCGCAGCGGCGCTCGCCAGCGCTGCTGCGTCTGGCGCTCGGGCGCGCTCCGGCAGCCGCACTCCGCACGCCAGCGCTCCACGCCGTGAGGGCAACTCCACGAGCTCGGAGCCACGAGCCGCACGTCCTCCTGCGGGGGCTGGCGGGCTAGGACGGCGGCGCAGTTCTCGACCCGCACGTCACCGTGGGCCGCCAACGTCGTGAGGATCCGCGCGAGGGTGGCGGCCCCCTCCCGGTGATGGTGCCCGAAGGTCTCGCCGTCGGTCGCGATCGTGACCAGGGCCTGCCGCGCGCTCGTCAAGCGCGTCGCCCACGCCGCCGCGTCCCGCACCAGAGGGCCGAAGGCGACGTCGTGCGAGAGCCCGCCATCATAAAGGAAGAGGGCGATCCGGCGGCCCGCCGCGGTACGATACCAGCCCGGGAGCCCGTCCGCGGGCACGCGCTCCACTTGGTGCGGCGCCAGGATCGTGAAGCCGACGCCCTCCTGGGCGAGCACGTCGAGCGTTTCGTCGTCCACCGCCGTCTCCGGCAGCCACATCCCTTCCGGCTCGCGCCCGAACCGGCGGCGGAAGTCGGCCGCCCCCCAGCGGACCTCGGTGACCTTCTCGCGTCGGGGGCAGAGCGGCAGGATCACGTGATGGTACGGCATGGCGATCGCGCCGCCGTGCCCGGCGTGTCGCGCGATGCTGGCACGATCGGCGGCGAGGACGGCCCGGTAGGTCTCGGCCGCGTAGCGCTCCATCCAGGCTAGCAGCGTCGACCCGAAGTCGAAGCTCAGGGACGCGAGGGATCCCGATTCGGCGAGCGGGGCGTAGCTCTCGTGCGCGATGCGCTCGTTCCAATCGTGAAACGGGGCGGCGGAGGGCTCGGCCGGGATGCTCCCGAGCCAGGGATCGTCGCGGGGAGGTTGGTAGAAGTGCCCGTGGATGACGATCGAGCGCATGCGCTATCGGGCGAGCGCCTCGGCGACTTGGGTAAGGATGTCGGGAAAGAGGTCATCGCGGCGCCCGAGCTCCGCGGCGAGCTGGCGCGTCGCTTCGGGCGGCGCGCCGTCGGTGAGGCCCTGGATGAGGCGCTGGGCCTCCTCGCAGTGCAGCGTGAAGCGGCGTTCAGCGTAGTCGACCACCGCTCCAGTCGAGATGATGAACTGCCAGTCCGAGGCTTGGGCCAAGAGGAGCTCGCGGGCCGCCTGCGCCAGCACCGGTCGCGCGGCGTCGGTCGCGAGCGCCGTCGGCGCGGCGTCCCAGAACGCCGCCTCAAGGGGCGCGAGGCGTTCCCACGTCCACGCCGTGCGCTCGTTGAGCCACATGCTGTGGTCCCCATTCGCTCCCCAAGAGCCCTCCGCGAGGCGCAACCCCGTGCGGGGTGGGTGGTGTTCGAGGTGCTGGGACGCCGTCACGGCGCGCACCCCCGCTGTCCCCGCGGCGCGGAGGGCGCGGTAGGTCGCGGCCAGGAAGTCCGGTCCCTCGAACCACCAATGCCCAAACAGCTCAGTGTCGAAAGGCGCCACGATGACTCCGTCGCCCCCGGCACGCCGGCCTCGCGAGCCGCCCGCGCCCCTGCCCCCGCCCCCTCCCCCTTCTTCCGCCGAGAGGCTCGCCAGCAGGTGGACGAAATGCGCCGCGTGACCCGCAGCCCGCGCGAGGGCCGCGGCCGGTTCATACGCGCGCTTGCCGCCCAAATCCACGTTGGCGCCACTCACCCGCCAGAGCTTGAGGCCGCCCGGCCAGCGGATCTTGTGGAACTCGAGGTAGGTCTCATCGCCCGGATAGCCGTGATGCCGGCTCCAGATTTGGGTCGAGGACCGGGGATCGCGCACCAACGCGGCGACGGGCCGCCGGGAGCCCGTGGCGGAGACGCGGTACGCGCGATGTGGAGAGCGCGCCGACTTCCCGGGTTCGTAGGACCGCGCCGCCGGGTCGTGACGGTCGGCGTCGAAGCGTTCCACGCCGAGGGGGATGTCGCTGTAGGTGCCGAGCGGAGCGCCGGCGTGCGCGAGGTGCGCGTCGGTGAAGAAGTAGCGGAAGCCCGCGTCCGCGAGGTGCTCCTCGATGCCGCGGCGCACCCGCCCGCCGCGCCCCCGGCCGCCGGTCCCGAGCGGAGGCGCCCATGGGCCGCGGGGCCGATACGCGCACTCCGGCAGCCAGCATCCCTGCGGCAGCCGGCCGAACAGGCGCCGGTGCTCGTCCCGACCCACGAGGAGCTGGAGGCGGATGCTTTCGTCTCGGGCGAGGAGGGGGAGATAGCCGTGGGTTGCGGCGGAGCCGATGATCTCCAGGCGACCCGCCTCCTCGAGCCGGCGGAAGGCGGCGACCAGGTCCCGGTCGATGCGTCGGAACAACGCTTGGAGGCGACGGAGCCGCGCCTCCCAAAACCCGACGAGCGGCACGAGGGCCCGGTCTCCCGTCGACTCGAGCGACGCCGGGGCTTCGGCACAAGCGGCGAGACGCTGGGCGAAGAAGGCCTCCATTTCGCTCGCAAATGCCGGGCTCGCGAGCTGGTTCGCGAGCACCGGCGTGAAGCCGATCGTGAGCGGCGCCGCAGTGCCCTCGCCGGCGAGGTCCTCGAGCCGCTCGAGGAGCGGGAGATAGGTGTCGAGGGCCGCCTCGCACAGCCAATCGCTGCCGTGCGGCCAGCGACCGTGGTGCAGGACGTAGGGGAGGTGGCTGTGGAGCGCGAGGACGAACTCCATCGCGTTCCCGCTCAAGATGCAGCCGCGCGCCGCGTGAGCGCCCGTCGGTACACGGCCAAATACTGCTCGGCGGAGCGATCCCAGCCGAACTGCCGGCTCATCGACGCCCGGATGAGCTTGCGCCAGCCGGTCCGATCCGCATAGTGCTCGACGGCCCGGCGGACCGACTGCTCGAACGCGGCGGGCGTGTAGTCGGTGAAGAGGAACCCCGTCACGCCATCCGAAATGCTGTCATTCAACCCGCCGACGCGACGGGCGACCGGAATGGCGCCGTAGCGCTGGGCGCGCATCTGCGTCAATCCGCACGGCTCGTACAGGGACGGCATGAGCAGCGCGTCGGCGCCCGCGAGCAGCCGATGCTCCAGGTGATCGGTGAACATGAACTCGACCGCGACGCGGTCGGGGGCCGCCGCGGCCCGCTCGGCGAGCGCGTCGTGGTAGCGCCGCTCGCCAGCGCCGAGGAAGATGAACTGGGCGTCGATGCCCAGCAGATCGGTACCGAGGACCAGGTCGAGCCCCTTTTGCGCCACCATGCGGGCGCTCATGCCGAAGAGCGGCGTGTGCGCCCGCTCGGCCAACCCGTACGCGCGCTGCAGCGCCGCCTTGCACTTGCGCTTGCCGGAGAGATCGGCGCTGGAAAAGGGCAGGCCGACCTCGGCATCGGTCTCCGGGTTCCAGAGCTCGGGGTCGATGCCGTTCAGAATCCCGACGAGGCGGTCGCCGAGATTCGTGAACGTATCGTGGAGGCCGAACCCGCCCTCCGCCGTGCGGAGCTCCACCGCGTGGGTCGGACTGACGGTCACGGCGGCGTCCGCGAACGCGAGCCCTCCTTTCAAGGCGTTCATCCGGCCGTACCACTCGAACACGCCCACGTGGTACAGCTCCTGCGGCAGGCCCACGTCGGCCAGCGTTTCGGGCGGGAAGTGTCCCTGGAACCCGGCGTTGTGCACCGAGAGCACCGTCGCCGGCCGGTTCGGGAAGAGTTCCTCCCCGAACGCCGTGCGCAGGTACACGGGCGCCAGGGCCGTGTGCCAGTCGTGGGCGTG
>DATLKW010000424.1:0-2969 GCA_035538175.1 Gemmatimonadales bacterium
GGCGCCACGATGTCACCCGTGATCTGCGCGGTGCCTTGGAGCTTGCCGAGCCAGGGCTCCCCGGGCGGGAGGGGCGTTGGTGGCACGATCTCAGCGATCGGCTCGCCGAACTTCGTCACGAGAACCGGCTGGCCGGTCTGCTTCACCCGCTTGAGCACCGCCAAGCAGCGAGCCTTGAACGCCGAGATCGGCATGGTAGCTTTGGCCATGGAGCATTGATGTACCATGGTCGCCGACCATGGTCAATAAGTAGGCTCAGTCGGGCTTTCCCGGGGGGGGACAGGACCTGGACCGAGTGGTGCCCCCCGGGGATCTGCCGCAGATCGAGAAGGCACAAGAGACGAGCTCCGTCGGCTCGGCTGCGACCTCCCAGCTTCGGCTAGCCGTGCCCGCGACGCCGGCGCCTGGGTCGCTTCTGCCGGGCTACTAGGATGGCCTTTTGCGCCCAGGGGCGCAGGGCCTCGAGGTCTTCGAGCACGTCGTCCGGTACCTGATAGTACCCCATGACCTCGCCGCTTTCGCCGTAGGGCCGGAACGGACCCATGCCGCGGGTTTGGAAGTCCGCCCGATTCGACTCGTCGACCTTGAAGTACAATGTGTCATCGGCGATGAGCGCGAAAAACAGCTGGCCCGCATAGATCCCGACGCCTCCGAACATGGCCCGGGCGCGGACGTGCCCCACGACGCGGCTCAACTGGTCAACGATAAAGGTGCGGAAGCTAGCGCTGACCGGCATCAGGAGTAGGTGAGGGTCCGGGAAATCCTCGCGCGCCGCAGCGTCACCCCTTGCTTCCGCGCTCAGCCGCTGGGCGCCATTGCGCACCCTGCACGCCCCGACAACAATTTACGCCCCAGCTCGTGTAACCGGACAGTCCGTCACCCGCGCCCTGCGCGACCCGCTTCCGTGAGGACTTTGCACAGGTTTCGTCAGAGACACACGGGAGCAGTGAGCTCGCCGAGGGCGCCGCCGGAGGCATTTATGCGTCGAGCGTTCGTCGTTGTCGCGGCACTGGTATGCGCAGCGGCTTCCGTGCGCGCGCAGCAGCAGGATCTCCACGCGACCGTCACCGTCGGGACTGCCGTCGCGCGACGCGGGCAGGTCGCTTACGGCGCCCTCCGGATCGCCGCCGGGGTCGATTCGGCGACAACTCTTGCCGTTGCGGTGGTCAACGGCGCGCGCCCCGGGCCCGTGCTCGCCCTGGTCGCGGGCAGTCACGGCACGGAATACGCCTCGATCGTTGCGCTCGGCCGGCTGATCGGGCAGCTCGATCCCCGAACGATCTCGGGCACGGTGATCGTCGCCCCCCTCTTGAACGTCGCCTCGTTCACTCAGATGACCGTCCATGTGAATCCGGTCGACGGCAAGGGCATGAACGCACAATATCCGGGCGACCCGGCCGGCACGCAGACCCAGCGGGTGCTGGCGCGGGTGGCGGCGGAGGTTGTGCGGCCCGCCGACGTAGTGGTTGATCTGCACGGGGGCGATCTGGATGAGGAGCTGCGGCCCTACAGCTACTGGTTCCGGGGTGGGCAGCCGACCCAGGACTCCGCGTCCCGTGCGCTGGCCCTCGGGTTCGGGCTCGACCACATCATCGTGCGGGATTTTGACCTGAGCGACCCGGCGAGCCGACGCAACTTGGGTGGTTACGCGATGTCCCTCGGGAAGACGGTGCTCGTGGCGGAAGCGGGGCGCAGCGGCACGGTGGCACAGGAGGATCTTCAGCTTCTGATTGACGGCGCGTTGAATGTGATGGGAGCGCTGCGCATGATCGATCGTGCTGTGAGGCCGGTGGAGCGGCCGGTGTGGCTCGACGCGAGCACCCGCCTCGCCGCGGATAGCGCGGGCATGTTCTTCGCGACGGTGGCGCGGGGCACGTACGTCGCCCAAGGGATGAAGATCGGCTACACGACCGACTACCTCGGGCGCGTCACGGGCGACGTCCGCTCGCCGACGGCCGGCGTGGTCACCTTTATCCGGGGCGTCCCATCGACATGGAAAGGCGCCACCCTCGTGACCATCGGCCGCGTGCTGCCCGAGGTCCCGCCATACAAGAGGCCCAGCAACTAGGGGCCCGCTCGGGCGACCGACAGTGACCCGCACGCCGTCTCGGGCGGCGTGTCGTCCAAACGCCCGCTGCTGCCGTTACTCCTTTTCCCTTTCCTGTCGTCGCGCCTCTAGTGCGTCTCGACCTGGGCAGTTGCTGCCACATCCGGCCCGCCGAGCCGCGCGCGCCTGGTCACGTACAAGTCGTAGCCCCCGAAACCGCCCGGCCGATCCGAGTGGAAGTAGAGCTCGGTCCCGTCGAACGAGAGCGCCGGACCACCGTCGAAGGACGGGCTGTTGACGACTGGGCCGAGCGGGACTGGCGTCGACCACGGGTCGAGCGTAGTGGCACGCGTCGCTACCCAGATGTCCTGACTGCCAACGCCGCCGGGGCGGTTGGTAGAAACGAAGATCTCCAGCCCGTCGCGCCGAATGGCGACGCGGTCGTCCGCGAACGGAGTGTTGAGCTCCTGCACGTTGACGCCCGGGCCGAAGGTGCCGTCGGCCTGGAGCGTGCTCGCGTAAATGTCGGCGTCGCCGAGCCCGCCGGGTCGGAGACTGTTGAAGTAAAGGGTCGTGATCCCCGTAGCGTCGTCCTCGAAGATGATCGGGCCGTTGTCGGCGTATGGCGAGTTGACGACGCACCCGAGATTCACCGGGAGCTCCCAGGCGAAGTCGTCCCGCGCGTCCTGGCGCCGGGAGACGAAGAGGTCCGCGGCGCCGCAGCCGCCCCGCCCGGTACTGTGGAAATACATTCGGTGACCGTCGATGGAGAGGTTGGGGACACCGTCGTTCCCGGCCGTGTTGATGTTCCGCCCCAGGTCGACTGGCGGGCCCCACGGTGCGTCGGTGCTCGCCCGCTGTGAGACCCAGATGTCGGCCCCACCCCGACCGCCCGGACGGGCGCCGGGAGGTAGGGGGAGGG
>DATLKW010000425.1:0-20410 GCA_035538175.1 Gemmatimonadales bacterium
GTTCTCGAACCCTGGAAGAGAGGCCGGCAGTGGAGGTGATGGTAGGCGACAGCGACCGACTGGACTACGTCCTGAAGAAGTTCCGTCGCCAAATCACCAAGGCCGGACTGTTCCAGGACATGAAGCGCAAGCGCTTCTACGAGAGTCCCGGCGCTCAGCGGCGGCGGAAAGATAAGGCAGCGGAGCGCCGCAAGGCGAAATCCGCTCGCCGTCGCGAACATTACTAGTCAGGAGTGACAGCAGATGGCACGCATCACCGGTATCGTGAAGTGGTTCAACGACGCGAAGGGGTTCGGCTTCATCACGCCCGAGAACGGCGAGAAGGACTGCTTCGTGCACCACACCGCGATTCAAGCGCAGGGGTTCAAGTCGCTCGCCCAGGGCGAGCGAGTCGAGTTCGACGTCGTGCAGGGACAGAAGGGCCCGGCGGCGCAGAACGTTGTGAAGCTCTAATCCGGCGCCCCTAGCACCGCAGGGTTGAAACGACGGCGCCGTCCCTCGGGACGGCGCCGTTTGACGTTTCAGCGCAGTACGATGCGCATCGCCTGGGTCTCGAGATCGATGTCCCAGGTCGTGATCCGGGGGCGCAGGAACTCCTCGCAGTCGCGCGGCGTGAGGGATCCGGAATCGGCGTCGAGGAACTCGAGCAGCCGCATGCGCGCCTCGAGGTAGGTGCAGCCGTCGCGCGTCGCGGCCATCCGCAGCCCCACTTCATCCTCGAGCTTCTTCGTCACGAACCCCTGCGCCACTGAAAGGAGCCGGCTCACGATCACGTTCTCGAGCGCGGTGCCGTCGGGGCGCGCCAGGCGGCGGCGCAGGACCGGCTGGCGCTCGGGCACGCACAGCTCCAAGAGCTGGCGGCTCACGCGCGCGTCCGGTCGCCGGACCGTCGGGCCCGTCGCGCGCTCGGCCCGGGCGCAGGTGGGCAGGTCGTTCCGATGGAGCCGCAGGAACTTGGTCATCGGCGTATAGAGGTCGCTGCGGCTCGGGGCCGGAGGCCGGCGCCGCCCCGCCAGGAGGTCGGCGAGGTAGGCTTCCGAGACCCGAACCGCTTCGGCGAGCTCACGCGGGGACCGCTTGAGCTCTCGGAGGCGGCGCCGGAGCAGTAAGCTCACCTTCACGGGATGCTTAAGGGGCGACGTTTGCGGCATCGTGCTGGGGCTCCTTTCGGGGGGCACACGGCACGGCCCACGGCGTGCGCAACAGACCGACACACCGCGGGCCTGGTGGTTTAATATCGCTAGAACGCGTCGCTATTGGTACCCCCGGGGTGGCACGGGGAGGCGTAACTCCCTATCCCCACGCTTGCGTACGAGGGCAATCGACCCGACGACGATGATGACTGCGAAACTGAACCACTGGATGGCGTACGAGAGGTGGGGCCCTCCGGAGAGGGGCGCCGGGGGCCAGCGCCGCAACACCCAGTGAGCGCCCCCTGGCTTAGCGGCCGCTGTTGGCGGGGGGGCCGGGGCCGCCTCGAGCACGACTGGAAGGAGTGGGTAGGGGAGCGAGTCGGTAAGGTGCGCGGGATCGGCGTCACCTCTCCCGCGGGGGGCGGCGGCGCCGAACCCCTCCACCGCGGCGCTATCGGGCTCCCGGTAGGCTGAGGCGTCGACGTGGTAGCCGTCGGGAGAGGGAGCCCAGCCCCGATCGACCAGGATGGCCGCGCCGTCGGCCAGTCGGAGGGGAGTGATCAGGTCCACGCCCGGCACTCCTTCATAGCTCCGACCGTGCCACAGGCGCTCCTGCGCGTAGTCGTAGAGGCCTCGCGCGCGGAGCTGGCGATCCCTGAGCGAGTCGGCGGGGAAGCGTTGGCCCCGCAGGTCGAGCGGCGGGCGGGCCCGCGCCACCGCAAGGCGCGCGTTATACAGGCGCCGCTCGGCCAGCCGATCGAGCTGCCAGACGCCCAACCCGACGCACACCCCCGCGACGAGTAAGGCTAGCACCAGGCCGACGAGGTCGCGTCGCGCCACGCTCATGCCGGCTCCCGAGCGAGGGCGAGTTTGGCGGCACGCGGCAGCCGGCGCAGCGCAGCCTCCCGCGCGAGCGCCGCCCGACGATCGACCTGGGCCTCCTCATAGACGAGTCGCACGGGCCGCCGGGCGCGCGTGTAGGCGCTCGCGCTTCCGGCGTTATGTCGGGCGACGCGTTTGGCGAGGTTGTTGGTGATGCCGGTATAGAGTGACCCGTCGCGGCACCGGACCATGTACACAGTCCACACGCAGAGCCTCCTCAGCCCCCGAGCCCCGCCCTACCCGCCCCAGCTCCCCCTCTAGCCGAGCTTCGCGTCGAGAGTGACCTGCGGGATCCCGGCGAGCGCTCTCGAGACAGGGCACCCGCGCTTGGCTTCGTCGGCGGCTTTCTGGAACCCGGCTTGGTCGAGCCCCGGCACCTGGCCTCGGACACTGAGGGCCATCTTGGTGATAGTCGGCGTGCCGTTCACCATGTCGAGGGTGCACGCCGCGGTCGTTTCGATGCGCGTCACGGGCGTCCCCGCCTTCTCGAGCCCGGCCGAGAGGGCCATGCTGAAGCAGGAGGCGTGTGCGGCGGCGATCAGCTCCTCGGGATTGGTCCCCTTTTTCCCTTCGAAGCGGGTGGCGAACGTGTAGGGACCGTTGAACGCTCCACTGGCGGCGCGGAAGGTCCCTTTGCCGTCCTTGAGTTTTCCTTCCCAGACGGCACTGGCTTGACTGGTAGGCATGGGTGTGACTCCTGGAGATCGTGACGGTGTGGAAATCTGGCGGAAGGGAAGGCCTCACGCTACGCTTCTGACCCATCGCGACGCGTCGCCGCGTGCAATTAGAGAGGGAGGGGAACTCTGATGGCCACGAAGAAGCCTGCTCGGCGTCCAGCGAGGCCCCGGCCCGCGCCTCGCCGCTCCCAGCGCCGGCAGCCCGAAACCCTGCGCCTGCGCTCATTGGCCGTGTCGCTCACGGTGAACGACCTCGCGCGCAGCATTGCGTGGTATCGGGACGTGCTCCGCTTCACCGTAGGCGAGCGATGGGAGTCGGGCGGGGCGCTCCGGGGCGTACAGCTCAAGGCGGGGAGTTGCGAAGTGATGCTCAACCAAGACGACTTCGCCAAGGGACGCGACCGGAGCAAGGGCGAGGGGCTGCGGATGTGGCTCTCCACGGCGCAGAACATCGACGCACTGGCCGCTGGGATCACGGCGCGTGGCGGGCGGCTCGACCACGCACCCCAGGATATGCCGTGGGGGGAACGCGCGTTCGCGATCACCGATCCCGACGGCTACAAGCTCACCGTTGTCCAGGAGTAAGCCGACCACGGGCGCGCGCTCGAACTCGGGTGCCGGCGACCGCGGCTGACCCCCTCGTCGCGCTTCCGCTCCGCATCGGGCTCCTCACCTCGAGCCGGTTTTGGCGGGGCTCGAGCAGCGTGTTCGCAGTGCTCGCGCGCCGGCTCGCCGAGCGTGGCCATTCGACGACCGCGCTCGTGGCGTATCAGGCGCTCGAGGACGGTTTTCGTGCTCGCGGGGTTGCGGTGCGTCGGCTGCCGGTGGGCCACACGACGCTAGTGGGCGCCCTGGCGCTGCGGCGCGCCCTGGACGTGTCGGATTTGGCGACCGATCTCATCGTGGTCGACCGGGCCCGCGATATCCGCCTCGCGGCAGTGGCTGGGCTCGGTCGGCCGCTCGCCGTGGTGTATGCGATCAGCACGCCCCTTCCGCCGCGCGACCTCCTGACACGGCTCGCCTTCCGGCGCGTCGGCCTCACGGTGTTCCTCTCCGAGGAGCTCGCGCGCCGCGCGCTCGCCGAGGCGTCCTTCCTGCGGCGGGTCCCCTCCTGCGTGATTCCGAACGGCGTGGACTGCACCCGCTTCCGGCCGGATGCCGAGGCCGCCGAGGCCTTCCGCGAGCGCCACGGGTTGGGGGAGGGCGCCGTGCTGTTGGGCGTGGGCGCCTTGGAGCCGGAAAAGCGGTGGGACCTCTTGTTAGAGGGCGTGGCGTTGCTCGCGGCAAGCGCTCCGCCGCTGGTGTTGTGCGGTTCGGGGGCGCTCGAGCGAGCGTTGCGTGAGCAGGCGAAGCAGCTCCGCCTCGACGTCCGATTCTTAGGCGAGGTCGAGCCCGCGGAGCTCATCGGGGCCTATAACGCCGCGACGTGCGTGGTGCACACCCGTCCGGACGAAGTCTTCGCGCTCGCGCTGATCGAGGCGCTCGCGTGTGGACGTCCGGTACTGGCGGCGGACGGCGGGGGCACGCGGGAGCTCGTCGGCGCGGCGGGAGTGCTCGCGCCAGCGGGGGACCCGCGGGCCTTTGCCCGCGAGCTCAAGGGTCTGCTCGCCGACTCGTCGCGGCGCGCGGCGCTCGGGGCCGCCGCCCGGCGGCGCGCCGTCGAGCGCTTCTCGGTCGACCGCATGGTCAAGGACTACGCGGCGGCGCTCGAGGGGCTCTCGGCCGCTAGTGCAGGCCGCTCCCTCCGGCGAGCTGTTTCACCAAGTCACTGATCACCTGCTTCGCGTCGCCAAACAGCATCCAGGTGTTGTCCTGCACGTACAGCTCGTTGTCGATCCCTGCGAACCCGGGGTTTTTGCTCCGCTTGATGGCAAGGACCGTCTTCGCCTTGTCGGCGTCGATGATCGGCATGCCGTAGATCGGGCTCCCTTTGGCGTAGCGGGCCGCGGGGTTCACGACGTCGTTCGCCCCGATCACGAGCGCGACATCGCATTGGGGCATCTCGGGGTTAATGTCGTCCATTTCCGCGAGCGCCGGGTAGGGGATGTCGGCCTCAGCGAGCAGCACGTTCATGTGGCCCGGCATTCGGCCCGCGACCGGGTGGATCGCGAATTTGACCCTCACCCCACGCTTGGTGAGCTGATCGTACAGCTCCCGCACTTTGTGCTGAGCCTGCGCGACGGCCATCCCGTAGCCGGGGATGACGACGACGAGGCTCGCCTGCTCGAGGAGTTGGGCGGCTCCCTCGACCGTCTCCTGCTTCCACACCTTTTCCGTTGTCGCGGCGGTGCGCGGCTGCACGGTGCCGAAGGCGCCGAACAAGACGTTCGTGAACGACCGGTTCATCGCGCGGCACATGATGATGGACAGGATCAGGCCGCTTGAGCCGTCGAGGGCGCCCGCCGTGACGAGGAGCTTGTTCCCGAGCACGAAGCCCATGGCCACGGCCGACAGTCCGGCGTAGGAGTTGAGGATGGAGATCACCGTGGGCATGTCGGCGCCGCCGATCGGGATGATGAGGAGCACCCCGAACAGCAGGGCGAGGCCGGCCACGCCGAGGAAGGCCTGCGGCGCCCACGGCGCCGTCGGTTGGGTGACGGTGAGCGCGCCCAACGCCACGGCGAGCACGAGGACTCCGATATTGACGACGTTCTGCCCGGGATAGGTGACGGGCCGCTGCGGGATCCACCGCACCTCCTGCAGCTTCCCCGTGGCCATGAGGCTGCCGGTGAAGGTGAGGAAGCCGAGAATCACCTCAGCCACGATCGCGCTCATCCTGAACGGGGTGAGTGTGCCCGCGTGCTCGAGCACGCCCAGGAAGTATTCCGCCGTGCCCACGAGCCCGGCCGCGAGTCCGCCGAACGCGTGCGACAGGGCCGTCCGTTGGGGCACGGCGGTGAGGGGCACGCGGGACAAGGGGACGCCGACCACGAATCCCGCCGCGATGGCGAGCACGATCCAGCCGTGGTGGACGATCTCCGGTTGGACCCAGGTAGCGACCACCGCCACCACCATCCCGACCACGCCGGCGCCCACGCCCCGGCGCGCGGTCTGGGGGTCGTTCATCCAGTACAGCGAGAAGATGAACAGCGCCGTCGCTACGACGGCGGCCAGCTGCGCGACGGCGGGGGTCACCGCTTCTTGAACATCTTCAGCATGCGGTCCGTGATGAGGAACCCGCTGACGATGTTGGTCATGGAGGCGAACAGGGCGACGGCGCCGAGGATGCGCACGACCTCCGGGTAGTCGGCGCCCGTGACGACGATCGAGCCTACCACGGCGATCGCCGAGATCGCGTTGGTGAGCGACATGAGCGGCGTGTAGAGGAGCCGGGACACGCGCCGGATGACGCCCAGCCCGATGAACGTGGCGAGGACGAACACGAACAGCATCGACCAGTAGTCGACGGCCGGGGGGGCGGACGCCTGGAGTATCGTGGCGTCTGGGAGCACGAGGGGGGTCATGGTGTTCGCACCTCGCCGGCGTGGGTCACGCAGGTGGCCCGAATGATCTCATCGTCGAAGTCGAGTCGGAGGCGTCCGTCTTGGACGATGTGGAGGAGGAAGCTCGAGATGTTGCGGGCGTACATCTGGCTCGCGTGGACGGGCAGCGTGCTCGGGAGATTGAGCGGTCCGAGGATGAGGACGCCCTCGCGGACGACGGTGGCCCCCGCCTCGGTGAGCGCGCAATTCCCGCCCGTCTCGACCGCCAGGTCCACGATCACGGCGCCGGGCTTCATGCCCCGCACCGCCTCTGCGGTAAGGAGGATCGGCGCGCGTTTGCCCGGCACGGCCGCGGTGCTGATGAGGATGTCGGCGTCCTTCGCGTGCTGGGCGATGAAGGCGAGCTCGCGGCGGTGGGCCTCTTCGGACAACTGCTTCGCGTAGCCACCCGTTCCTTCCGCCTGCTCGCCGAGCTCGAGCTGCAGGAATTTGGCGCCGACGCTCTCCACCTGCTCCTTCGCTGCGGCTCGCACATCGAACGCCGAGACGATGGCGCCCAGGCGGCGCGCGGTCGCGATCGCCTGGAGGCCCGCCACGCCGGCGCCCAGGACCAGGACGCGGGCCGGAGGGAGGGTACCAGCGGCCGTGACGAGCATCGGGAAGAACCGTCCTGTCGCCGCAGCGGCGAGCAGGACGGCCTTGTATCCCGCCACAGTCGCCTGGGACGACAGCACATCCATCGGCTGGGCGCGTGTGATGCGGGGGAGTAGGGCGAGACTGAAGGTCGTGACGCGGCGGGCGGCAAGTTCGCGCAGGGTGTCGCGCTCCGCCGCGGGCTGGAAGACCGCGATGAGGGCGGCACCTTCGCGGCAGGTCCGGGCTTCGCCGGCAGATGGCGGCTGCACCTTGAGGACGATGTCCGTCTCGCCGAACACGTCGGCCGGCCGCGGCGCGACGGTCGCGCCCGCGGCCTGGAACGCCGCGTCGGGGAACGCCGCGGCGTCGCCAGCCCCCTGCTCCACCACGACCTCGAAGCCGCCTTTGACCAGGCGGGCGGTCGTGTCGGGGACGAGCGCGACCCGGCGCTCGTTGGCCGCGGTCTCCTTTGGGACCCCGATCCTCATGCGCTCCTCAGGATGGTCTTGGTGACGTGCAACCGCTCTGGGCGAGCCGGAGGGTACGGTGAGTCGCGTGCCCGGCGCCCGACGCCGCTCACCCCTTCGGCAACGTGCCCCGCTCCCGCGCCTGCGCGAGCAGCCGCTCGGTGAAATCGAGCCGCTCCGCGAGCTCGCTCACCTGCGACTCGATGCCCAGCAGGCGGTCCTCGAGGTCGGCCACGCGGCGGTCCCGCGGGCCGGAGTCAGTCCCGGAGTCGACGAGTTCCCAGCGGGCCACGCGCCGTCCCTCGCCGTCGGTGAACTCGCCCGCGGCGACGAGGACGACGTCGTAGAGGTACCAGATCCCGAGTCCCCCGATGGTGAGGCACATCCAGACCCCGCTCGTGACGCGGCCGGTGTAGAAGCGGTGCAGGCCGAAGCACCCCCCCACGACGGCGAACGCGAGCGCCAGGGCTCGCGAGCGGTCGGAGACGGCCGGGCCCGCCTCGGCCCGCCCCCCCGGGTCCGCCGCCCCGGCCGACTCGTAGCGCGACACGCGCCCCGAGGTCACGGGCTGGCCGGACTGGGGAGGGCGGTCAGGAGCTCGAGCTCCGAGCGCGGGATCACGCCGGCCCGGCGGGCCGCTTCTCGCCCCTGGTGGAACGCGATGAGGGTCGGGATGGCGCGCACGTCGAAGCGGCGCGTGGCTACCGGGTTGCGGTCGGTGTCGAGCTTCAGCACGAGCACCTCGCCCTGGCGGGCGCGGGCGAAGTCGTCCAGCACCGGCGCCATGATCTTGCAGGGACCGCACCAGTCGGCGTAGCAATCGAGCAGCACGGGGACCTCGGTGCCGGCGAGGACGGCGTCGAGCGTCGCGTCGCTCACGGCGATGGGGCGATCGAGCAGGATCGGCCGGCCGCAGCTCCCGCAGATGGGGCGGTCAGTGATGCGCTCCAGGTCGACGCGATTCAGGGTCGCGCAGAACGGGCACGCGACGGTCGCGCGCTTGTGGACGTCGGTGGCGGACACGGCGACACCTCCCGTGCCCAAATCTACATCTCCACGACGGCGTCCGCCTCAATCTCCACGAGCATTTCGGGCTCGACGAGCCGACTGACGGCGACGAGCGTGCTGGCGGGCCGAATGTCCTTGAATACCTCGCCGTGGGCCCGGCCAACGCGTTCCCAGTCGGCGATATCGGTGACGTACATGCGGGTCCGCACGACGTCGCGGAGCGAGGCTCCCGCCTGGACGAGGGCCCGTTCGATGTTCTTCAGGGCCTGCGTCGCCTGACGGTAGGCGTCGCCGATCCCCACGATCCGTCCGTCGGCCCCGGTGGCCGTGGTGCCGGCCACGTGGACCGTGGCGCCCATGCGGACGGCGCGCGAGTACCCGACGACGGGCTCCCACGGCGCGCCGCTCGAGATGTTCTGGCGGGGCATCCACCCTCCTTGTGGTGGGCTGCGATCAGCGGAGCGCCGCTGCGACGTTCTGCGTCTCTTGGGCGACGGCATGCTTGCCGCCCTGTTTCGCCCGATCCATGAGGCGGTCGGCGGCTTCGAGCAGCGCATCGACGGAGTCCGGTGGAACGAGAAACGTGACCACGCCGATGCTCGCCGACAGCCGCCACCCGTGAGCCGGCACGACGTCCGCCACCGCGCGCTGGAGTTTCTCCACGGCGAGGCGGGCGGGCGCCGCAGTGGCCTCAGGGAGCAGCACCGCGAACTCGTCGCCGCCCATGCGGGCGAGGGTGTCGCTCGCGCGCACCGCGCCCTTCAGCGCCCGCGCCACGGAGCGCAGGACCGCGTCGCCCGCGCTGTGCCCCAAGCGCTCATTCACCAGCCGGAAGTCGTCGACGTCCAGATAGGCGACGGAGAACGGGTGGGGGTAGCGTTGGGCGCGAGTCATTTCCGCGGCCGCGAGTTCGTAGAAGGCCCGTGCGTTGGGAACGCCGGTGAGCGCGTCGTTGCGCGCAAGCTCGCGGGCGTGCTCGTGTGCGGTGCGCAGCGCGGCGAGCGCCGCCGCCACGATGCCGAGGACGGCAAAATGGAGCGCCACATTCGCGTACGGGATCCACTCCCAGACCCCAACGCCGGCGCGAGGGACATCCGCCCATACCCACGCGACCGCCGCCGCAGCGGCGAAGAGCGCACCGGTGACGGCCCCGTCATACCATGCAGCTACGGCGACCGGGGCGAGGAAGAAGAGGATCGGTGTGAGCCCGAGGCCGGAGCCGGAGATGACGCGGGTGAGCCCGAGGGCCGCGGCCCACGCGATGCCGGCGAGGAGGAGCGCAGCCGCCCGGTGCCGAGCGAACCACGCGTCGAGCCGCCCGAGCGCGGTCCCGCCTAGCATGAGAGGGGTCGATCTGGCAGGTCGAGCTGCTGGGTCCGAGGCCCGATCGCGTAGCGCACGCCGGAAGAAAGCGTGACGCCCAGCGCTGGGGAAGGGCCGCACAATCGCCCCGCACGGGGCCCCGCGCCCCGTGTCGCCGGCCCGGCACTTCAGCCGTCAGAACCGGATAGATCGGGGCGCGGCGCGACGCTAACTTGGGGAGCGTGAGTCCCGTCACCGTCCCGCTGACCCCGGCGCGTCGTTGGCGCATCGTGTTGGCCCGCGACCCTCGCTTCGACGGCGCGTTCGTCTACGGCGTGCGTTCGACTGGGGTGTACTGCCGGCCCTCGTGTCCGAGCAGGCGTCCGCGGCGTTCGCAGGTGGCGTTCTTTCCCGTCCCAGAGGTGGCCGAGCGCGCCGGGTTCCGCCCCTGCCGCCGGTGCCACCCCGGCGAGGCCCTGGCTCCCGATGCCCGGGTGCCCCTCGTGCGCGCCGCGTGTCAGCTGATCGACGCGCATCCCGACCGGCCCGCCACGCTCGCCGGCTTGAGCGCCCGCACCGGCGCCCCGGCGCACGAGCTGTTGCGCGCGTTTCGGCAGGTGCTGGGGATCAGCCCGCGACAGTATCGAGACGCCCGCCGGCTCGACCGGTTCAAGCGGGAGCTCCGGGCACGGAGGCGCGTGAGTCCGGCGCTCTACGAGGCCGGTTACGGGTCGACGAGCCGACTGTACGAGCGCGCCCACGCGCAGCTAGGGATGACGCCCGCCACTTACGGCCGGGGCGGACGCGGCGTACGCATCGGCTACGCCATCGTGTCGTCTCCGCTCGGTCGGCTCCTCGTCGCCGCCACCGAGCGAGGGATCTGTCGCGTCAGTCTGGGGGGAGAGGGGGCGGAACTC
The DNA here is from genome assembly GCA_035538175.1 of Gemmatimonadales bacterium. Taxonomy (GTDB): domain Bacteria; phylum Gemmatimonadota; class Gemmatimonadetes; order Gemmatimonadales; family GWC2-71-9; genus AG41. The sequence goes on from DATLKW010000425.1 coordinate 10,466, forward strand.
GCGGACGGTCTACGCGCGGAGTTTCCCGCCGCCCAAATCCGTCGTGATCGCAACGGCCTTTCCAGCGCGGTGGGGGCGATTCTGCGCTATCTCCAGGGGCGGCCCGAGCCCCTCGATCTCCCCGTGGACGTGCGGGCCACGGCCTTCCAACGGCGCGTGTGGGAGGCGCTGCGGCGCATCCCGTATGGCTCCACGCGCTCCTACGCGGCGCTGGCGCGGGACATCGGTCGACCGCAGGCGGCGCGCGCGGTGGCACGTGCCTGCGCCACGAATCCGGCCGCCCTGGTGATTCCGTGCCATCGCGTGGTGCGCGCCGACGGCGGGCTCGGAGGCTATCGGTGGGGGATCGAGCGCAAGCGCGCGCTCCTCGCCCGCGAGGGTGTCGCACCGACTGCGTAGCCCTTCCCCAAGCGCCGGCGCCGGCGGTGGGTCGCCGCCGCAGGGGGCGTCCGGCGGCTTCGCCCGGTGACTGAGTTCGCGGCGGTCGTGGTGGTGGGTGCTGGGCCCGCCGGGCTCGCCACCTCGCAGCAGCTCAGCGCGCAGGGGATCGCCCATCGGGTGTTCGAGCGTGGCGACTCGGTGGGCTACACCTGGGCGCACCTGTACGACAGCCTCACCCTCCACACGGGCAAGCACATGTCCGGGCTGCCTGGGATGCCCCTGCCCCGCTCCGCCCCGCTGTTCGTGCCGCGGCGCGAGTTCTGGGAGTACTTGCGCGACTACGCCCGCGCCTTCGCGCTGCCGGTCGAGACGGGTCGAGCGGTGGAGCGGATCGAGCGAAGCGGTGCTGCCTGGATCCTTAGGACGAGCGGTGGCACCTGCACGGCCCGGGTGCTCGTCGTCGCGACCGGGATCGTGGCGAACCCCCGCACGCCTCGCTTCCTGGGCGCGGATCGGTTCCGCGGCCGGATGGCGCACAGCGTGACCTATCGGCGGCCCGATGCCTACGTCGGGCGTCGCGTGCTGGTGGTGGGTGTCGGGAACTCGGGTGCCGAGATCGCCAGCGAGATCGCCCGGGCGGGCGGCAAGGTGACGATGGCCGTCCGCTCAGGGGCGAACGTGGTGCCGCGCACGCTCGCCGGGCTCCCGATCCAATACGTCGGCTACTGGGTGCGCAAGTTACCGCGGAGCCTGCAGGAGAGGGTGGTGGGGCTCGTTAGCCTGCTATCGGAGCTGCAGCACGGCCCGCCGGTGCTGCCGCGTCCGTCGCACGGCCCGCTCGACGCGATTCCTGTGATCGGGTTCCAGCTGGTCGATGCGATCGCGGCGGGGCTGATTGAGGTGTGCGGTGGAGTGGCGGAGCTGACGGCGGACGGCGCCCGCTTCACCGACGGCACGGCCGGGCGGTTCGACGACGTCATCCTGGCGACCGGGTTCGCCGCCGCGCTCGAGCCGCTCGGCTCGCTCGTCGAGGTCGACCCCAAGGGGTTCGCCCGTCGCCGTGATCGCGTGGTGAGCCTCGACCAGCCCAGCCTCTACCTCGTCGGCCACAACTATGACGCGAGCGGCGGGCTGCACAACATCAACCGGGACGCGCGGGTCGCCGCGCGCCTGATCGCCCGCACGCTCGCCGCCGAACGCGCGTAGGCGCCAGCCGCAGCCGGCGTCGCCGGAGCCCCTGCCCTAGCGACTCGCCGCGCTCGCCGCCGCCTCACCCGCCGGTCGACGGTGCTTCTGGAACCAGCTCATCATGTAGAGTTGCGTGCGCATGAAGTTCGACGGCTTCGAGCCGGTCCCGTGGTACTCGTCGTTGAAGCGCAGCATCACGGCGGGCACGCCTCGCACGCGCAACGCCGAGTAGAACTCCTCGGTCTGAGGGATAGGCGTCCGCCGGTCGAGCTCGCCCGTCATGAGCAGGGTGGGTGTGGTGATGTGCCCGACCTGCATCAACGAGGAATGGGCGAGCCACTCGTCCGGCTTGTCCCAGAACGGCTGGTGGAAGAAGCTGTAGGTGAAGAGCGGAATGTCGGTCTCGCCCGCCATGCTGATCCAGTCGATGACCGGGCAGCGGACCGCGGCCGCGGCGAACCGATTGGTGTGGCCGATCACCCAACTCGACAGCACGCCGCCGCCCGAACACCCCGACACGTACATGCGCGTCGTGTCGATCGAGCCCTTGGCGATCACCGCGTCGACGCCGGCCATGAGGTCGTCGTAGTCCGGGCCCGGGTAGTTGTGGTCGATTGCGTTCGAGAACGCGTCGCCGTAGCCAGTGCTGCCGCGGGGGTTCACGTACAGCACCAGGTAACCGTTCGCGGCGAAGTTTTGGAACATGTAGCTGAACGCCACGTTGTACATGGCGAATGGGCCGCCGTGAATCTCGAGGATGAGCGGATACCTCTTCGCTGGATCGAAGCCCGCGGGCTTGACGAGCCACCCCTGGATGCGCGCCCCCCCGCTCGAGCCGTACCACACTTCCTCGACCTTGGCGAGGCGTTTGTTGGCCAGCACGCCGTCGTTCACCTCGGTGAGGCGCGTCGGCTCTCCCCCACGACGCAGGTCGAGCCGCACCACCTCGGCGGGATGGCCGGGATCGCTGTGCAGGCCCACGGCCGTGAGCGTGCGGGCGAGCGAGCTGAGCGACACGACTTGCGTGCCTTGGGTGACCTCGCGGACGCCGCCCGAGAGATCGGCGTAACGCACGTTGATCGACCCCTTGTCCCCCGCCGTGAAGTAGACGCCCTTCCCGTCCGGTGCCCAGCGCAGTTCGTTCGGGTCGCGATCCAGGCTGCGCGACACGTCGCGTATCCCGGTGCCATCGAGACCGATGATCCAGAGGTCGGCCGTCCGGTGCGACTGGAGCGTCGAATCGTGGCCGGTGAAGGCCACCGTGCGGCCATCAGGGGAGACAGCGGGGTTGGCCCAGAATCCCGGCCGCGAGACGAGGGCGCGGATGGCGCCACTCGCGACGTCGAGGGCGTAGATGCGCGACACCTGGTACTGGCGGTCCCACGTCGTGTCGCGCAGGCCGTCGAAGACGATGGTGCGTCCGTCCGGAGTCCAGGCGTAGCCGGCGCCGAGGGCGAGCCCGTCGAAGCGCGCCCCGACGTGCCAGTGACCCTTGGTGAGCGCCCGCGCCGTGCCACCGCTCGCCGGCACGAGGAAGAGGTGGGTGAACCCGCGGGCCACGTACCCGACCCGATCCTGGCGGTAGTGCAGGTCATCTACGACCCGCGGCGCCGGCGTCCATTTCGCTCCCTCTGGTGCCTTGGGGAGCGAGATGTTCCACACGGTCGAGTCCGGGACTGGCATCACGAACGCGATCGCCTTGCCGTCTGGTGCCCACTTTGGGTCGCTCGGCTTTTCGGTCACCCGAGTGACCTGAGAGGACGCGCCTTCGGTGTCCATCCAGCGCACGAACACCTGCGTTCCCTTCGGCTCGCCATCGGCGAGGTAGAGGATGCGGGTGCCATCGGGAGCCCAGCGTGCGTCCGTGCCCTTGACGAGAAACCGATTGTGCGAGCCGTCGGCGTTCATGATCCACAGGGCCGACTCCCACTTATCTTCGAGCTTGTTAACCCAGCGGCGCGTATACACAATCTGGGCGCCGTCGGGGGAGATCTGGGGATCGGCGACCTGCTCCCAATCGAGGAAGTGCTCGACGGTGAGCAGCGTGTCGGACGCCACTTCCTGCGCCCGGGCCGGCTGGGCGGCGGCGGCCGCGCAGCAGAGGACGACGCCGATCGGGAACGCGTGCCGCATGGAACCTCCAAACGTTCGGGGCGATATGCCCACCGCGCCCGTGAGGCGCACGGCGGGGACGCGGCGCAGAGCGCATCGATGAGTGCCCGGCTCGTCCTCGCGCCGCTGACCGGGTCCCGCCGAGGGGCGAGCATCGGCCGTCGCGCGCGAGGGGGAGAGTCATCGTCGATGGATCTAGCGGTGCGGGGTTAGGTCAAAGAGAACCGTTGGTCGAAGGGCCCACAAGAGTGCCGGTGGGGCCTTAGTGCGGCAGTTAGGGCAGATCGTGGAAGGGCGTTCGCGGTGTAGACTACTCCGGCGGAGCGCGACCAAGGCACCAATGACCGCCCCTGCCTCTGAGCACCCCATCGCCGACGATCGACGCGCCGCCGTCACCGCGGGGTTCCTCGGCTGGACCCTCGACGCGTTCGACTTCTTCCTCGTTGTAATGACGCTCACGGCGATCGCGCGGGAGTTCGGGAAGTCGGACGCCGCGATCGCACTCTCGATCACGCTCACGCTCGCCTTCCGCCCAGTGGGGGCGTTAGTCTTCGGGCTGCTGGCCGATCGGTACGGCCGCAAGCTGCCGCTCATGGCGGATCTCGTCTTCTACTCGGTGATCGAGGTGCTCTCGGGGCTAGCCCCGAGCTATGCCACGTTCCTCGTCCTGCGGGCCCTCTTTGGGATCGGGATGGGCGCCGAGTGGGGCGTGGGCGCCTCCCTCGTGATGGAGAAAGTGCCGCCCCGCTATCGAGGCGTCGTGTCCGGACTGCTCCAGCAGGGGTACGCCCTGGGGTACCTGCTTGCCGCGTTGTGCTATCGGACGTTGTTCCCGCACGTCGGGTGGCGGCCCCTGTTCTTCATCGGCGGGCTCCCGGCCCTGCTCGCGCTGTTCGTCCGCGCCCGGGTGCGCGAGTCCGAGGTATGGCGCGCGACCCGCCACGAGACGTGGAGCGGGCTCGGCCGCGCGATTTGGGCGAACCGAGCGCTCTTTGCGTACCTCACGCTGCTGATGTGGATGATGAACATGGTGTCGCACGGTACGCAGGACATGTATCCCACCTTCCTCGAGCGCCACTGGGGATTCTCGGCCGAGCGGCGTGGCGACATCACGATCATCTCGATGATCGGAGCCCTGGTGGGCGGCGTGACGCTGGGACGGTACTCGGATCGTCTGGGGCGTCGCCGCGTGATCGTGCTCGCCCTCGGTGCGGCGGTGGCGGCGATTCCGCTGTGGGCGTTCGCGGGGTCGATCCCAACGCTCGTGGTGGGGGCGTTCGTGATGCAGTGCTTCGTGCAGGGGGCGTGGGGGGTGATCCCCGCTCACATCACGGAGCTCGCGCCCGACTCGCTGCGGGGATTTCTGCCGGGGTTCGCTTACCAATGCGGCGTGGCCCTGGCAGGCTCGATCGGGTGGCTTGAGGCGCGCTTCGCCGAGCGCTTGGATTACGCCTGGGCGATGGCCCTGACCGCGGCCAGCGTGTTCGCCCTCGGCGCCGTGGTGGCGCGACTGGGCCCCGAGCGTCGGGGAGTGGCGTTCGGCCGGGGAGCTCCGTAGCGTTAGCCACGATGGCGACCTTCGTCAAAGCGACACAGGCCTATCAGCAGGGGCAGCATACGCTGCCCCAACGCTATTACCTCGCGCCCGAGATCTTCGCCGAGGAAGCGGAGCGCATCTTCGCCCGGCGCTGGCTCTGCGTGGGGCGGGCGGCGGACCTCGCGGCCCCCGGGGACTACGTGCTGCGCTCCATCGCCGGCGAGAGCATCGTCGTCGTGCGGGGGCAAGATGCCATCGTGCGGGCGTTCTACAACGTCTGTCGGCACCGTGGGACGCGTTTGTGCGAAGCGGAGCGGGGCCACCTCTCGGAAACGATCCAGTGTCCCTACCATGCCTGGACCTACACGCTCGACGGAGCGCTCATCGGCGCCCCGCACATGAGCGAGGTGGCGGGGTTCGATAAGCGGGACTACCCCTTGCATCCAGTGGCGCTGGCGGCGTGGGAGGGGTTCCTCTTCGTCAATCTGGCACCGGAGCCGGAGCCGTTCGCGCAGGCGTTCGCGCCCCTGTTTGGTCGCTTCAGTCGTTTCAATCTCGGGCAGCTGCGCGCGGCCGATCGCATCGCCTACGAGGTTCGAGCGAACTGGAAGCTCGTGTTCCAGAACTTCTCCGAGTGTCTCCACTGTCCGGTGATCCATCCCGGGCTCGCGAAATTGACGCCCTATACGAGTGGGGAGAACGATTTGATAGATGGCCCCTACCTGGGCGGCTACATGGTGATTACGGCGCCAGGGGGCAGTCTCACGTCGAGCGGCCGAGCGTGCGGCCCGCAGGTAGGAGCCCTGCCGGAGGAAGATCACCGGCGGGTGTACTTCTACACCATCTTCCCGAACCTCCTGTTATCGCTGCATCCCGACTACGTGATGTTCCACACGCTCTGGCCCGAGACGCCCGACCGCACGCGCGTCATGTGCGAATGGCTCTTCCACCCGGACGCCTTCGAGCAGCCCGGCTTCGATCCGCAGGACGCGGTGGGGTTCTGGGACGAGACGAATCGTCAGGATTGGCACGTTTGCGAGCAAAGCCACCGCGGGATCACGTCGCGGGCCTACCGCCCCGGCCCCTACTCGCCCCGCGAAGGGATAGCGGCCGCCTGGGACCGAGCGTTCCTGCAAGCTATCGGGCACCCCTCACCCGCCGCCGATCCCGGCGCCTGAGGCCGCAGCCGGGCGGGCGACGTCGGCGCCCCGTCCTAAGTCTTTCGCAAGTACGCGTCGGTCTTGTTGAGCCAATCCGCGCGCGGCGGAGCGAACACATCGACGTCGAGCGTGTCCTCGAGGGCGTGCGCCTCATGCGGGAGGTTCGAGGGGACATGGAGGACCTCCCCCGCGCGCACCACGACCTCTTTCGCTCCGTCGTCCCCCAGAAGAAAGCGCAAGGCCCCTTCCAAGATGTAGGTGAGCTGCTCGTTCTCATGCGAGTGTTTCGGGACGACGCATCCCTTCTTCAGGTACACGTGGGCGAGCATCAAGCGATCGCCGGTGATGAGCCGGCGCGAGAGTCGCTCGCTCACCTGCTCGCGGGGCATCTCGTCCCAGCGATACCATGTGGCCTCCCGCCTGCTGTTCACGCGACGCCCCCCCAGTCGAGTCTGCGACAACGCTAGCGCGGGGGTGATTGCCCGTCAAAACCGGATATCGACCCCGCCGCGCGCGGCGCAAGCTTCTGTGGGAAAGGAGGCCTTATGCTGGCGACGTATACGATTGCCGATTCCTCGCTCGGCCGGCTGCTCGTCGGGGCGACGGCCGCAGGGATCGCCGCGGTGCGCCTGGGGGATGCCGACAACGTGCTCCTTGCGGGGCTCGATCGCGACTGGCTGGGCGGAATCCCGCAGCGCGACGCCGCGGGGCTCGCGCCAACGGTCGACGCGCTCCTCCGGCATCTTCGGGGCGCCACGCCCGAGCTCACCGTCCCACTCGACGTATCGGGGACGCCGTTCGAGAAGCGCGTATGGGCGGCAGTGCGGCGCATCCCATACGGCGAGACCCGAAGTTATGGCGCGGTGGCCGAGATCGTACTGCGCCCCGGCGCGGCCCGAGCCGTGGCACGAGCCTGCGCGGCGAATCCCGTGGCGCTCTTGATTCCGTGCCACCGCGTCGTGCGGGAGGACGGAGCCGCCGGCGGCTATCGATGGGGGATCACGCGGAAGCGGCGGCTGCTCGAGCTGGAGCGAGGGCATCGCCAGCGGTCACCAGTTCTTGCACACGCGGGAGCGCCCGACTAGCTTCGCGGCTCTCTTGCGGGCGAGGCCTGCGTGGCCCTAACGGACCTGTTGCTCCCCGAGTTCGATGAAGAGATGACGGCGACGCGTCGGGTGCTCGAGCGGGTGCCCGACGGGAAGACGGCCTGGCGACCGCATCCCAAGTCCATGACGCTCGGTCGTCTGGCGACGCTGTTGGCGGAGCTGCCGGGGTGGGTCGTGAACGTGCTCACCACGGACGAGCTCGACATCATGCCTCCGGGCGGGCCACCTCCCAAGTTCGAGGCGCTGGACGGCACCGCGCGCATTCTCGAGCTGTTCGACCGGAACGCGGCGTCAGCGCGTGCCGCCCTGGCGCGGGCGTCCGATGCCGAGTTTCGTCGGCCGTGGGCCTTCAAGGTGGCGGGTCGTACGGTGACAACAAACCCCAAGTACGACGTGTACCGTCGCACGGTGCTGAATCACATCGCCCACCATCGGGGCCAGCTCACGGTGTATCTCCGGCTGAACGGCGCCGCCGTGCCCGCGGTGTACGGCCCTACCGCGGACGAGCCGAACTTCTAGGCGACGCCGAGCACGAGCGGGCACGCGTCCGCGAGGAGTCCGCGCCGGGCTCGTCCACATAGCGCCATCCCAACGGCCAATAAGAAAAAAGGCCCGCACCGGCGGGCCTGCGAGGTAGCGGGCGGTCAGGGCCGTCGCTTACCCCGCCGCCTCCCGCGACTGGGCCTGCTGTTGCATCGGCTCGTGGGCCTGCGCGCTGACCCACACGCCGGGGTGCGGGATCGTGGCGACGAAGCCTTCGCTTACGCGGAGCGGCTTCGCCTGATAGGCCGCGAGCGCCTCCCGCCAGGCGGGTGGTAGCTGCGCCGACGACCGTAGGGGCAGGGCAATGGCGTTCCCCATGCGGCCGACGACGGTGTTCTCGACCACGTCGGTGAGGGATTGGCCGCGCGGATCGCGGAGTTTCGAGAGCGCTACGTGACGCGCCGCCGGGTCCCCCGCGGAGATGATAGCGGTCGAGTAATACAATAGGTTCGCCTCGATGTGTTCGAGCAGCCGCGGCGGGCCGGCCTCACCGCCTGTGAGCAGGCGCTCCAGATCGGGCAACAGTCCGCGGTCGAGCAAGGTCCGGCGGAAGAGGTATCCGAACCGTCGGACCACATCGGGCGTGGCGAGGTTGGGGATCCGGAACGGCACGAAGATCACTGGGCGCGTGTGCGGACTCCGAATCACGACCTTGAAGCGCTCGAGCGGCTCGAAGAAGTGGAACGTGACGAGGCGATCCGGCGTGGTGTTGCGTATGGTTCGCACGACTCCATTGGCAGGCGTATCGGCGGAGGCGTCGACGACGCCCAGGGGGCGACGGCGGAGCGCGTTACTCATCCGCTCGGTGCGGTCCCGGATCGTCTGGACGGTGTCGGTCGCCGCGGCCTCGAGCGAAGGCTCGGTCACCGTCAGCGGGTCGAGCTGCAGCTCGGGCCTGAGGGCCGTGACCAGGTCTCCCAGCATGGAGGTGCCGACCATGCGGGCAAGGATCTGCAGCGGACGCTCACGTCCCTCGACCTCGCGGCGCCAGCGCCCGTCGAGCACGACGAGCTTCGCCTCGTCGCCCGGCGTGAGCGTCGCGCTGTAGAGCAGCTCCCCCCATTGGACGCCGAGCGACTGCCAGTACTCCTCCACTTCGATCAGGGCGCCATACGACATGGTACCGGCGGGGTCGCTGGCGGGCGCGAAGAAATCCGCCACGGTTTCGCGCCCGCTCCCGCCCACCCCCGCCCCGGGGCCCTGGCCCGCGAACATCACGAGGCGCTGGAAGTAGAGGACGTGTGCGGGGACTTCCGGGGCGTCGGGCGCGCGCGCCGGAGGCCCGGCGACCGGCTCGCGCACGGGGTGCTCGCTCCCGGTGACGGGGCCGGTCGTCGGAGGCAACTGGGTGGGGGCCGCGAGCGGTGTGGGCTCGTCGCCGAGGGTTGCTGTCCCGAGCTCAATCGGGTCCTCGTTGCGCAGCCCCACCCGCAGCCGGAGCCGAGCCACGTCCCGGCGTGGCACGGCGACCAACCCGTCGGCGTCGCTCACCCAATGGCCCGCCGCGTTCCCGACCTTATCGAGCACCGTCAGGGGCACGCCCTGTGCGGGCTTGCCCGAGTCCGGATGCACGATCCGGAACAGCCAGACGTCCTTCGACCCGGTGGTCATAGGGGGGCACCAATATGCAACGACCGAGGCGAGCCGTACAAACGCCGGGCGGACGCCTCGGCGGTAACACGTTGTTGGATCGGGCGTTATCTGTAGTCGAACCACGGGTGAAACGCGGGGTCCATCCGTTGCCTCTTCCTTGTTCCCTCAGACACCGGTGGGTCACCACCTTTGATCTTCTCTTCATTGCGGTCGCGCCCTGCACCATCTCCGGGTGAATGGACGCGTCTGTGCCGTCAACCGGTGAAGATCGCGCTGGAACCCGCCCATCTTTGACCACGTGCGCGACGCCGCGCCGGTTCATCGG
>DATLKW010000426.1:0-6097 GCA_035538175.1 Gemmatimonadales bacterium
GGTTGCTTGTAGTCGAAGAGATCGCCCGGGGTGACCCGGAGGGCGCCGCACAGGCGTTCGATCGTGTCGGCCCGAATCAGCCGGAACCGGCCATCGCGACGCGTGAGCCGGTAGAGCGTGTTCAGGCTGAGGCCGGTGAACCGGGAAAGCGCATAGGCAGTCAGGCCCCGCGCCTCGAGCAAGTGGCGCAACCGCAGGCGCAGCACGCCTCTACGCCTATAGCGGACCTTCGCACCGCGGTAGTGGGGCATGTCGCCTCGCTTGCGAAATATCCCAATCTTCGTTACTATATCAACTACATCTGCTATAACATGGCTACCGCTCATATTCGTGTCAATGCCTTCCCCCGAGGGAACCGGCGGGGTGCTCGCCACCGCTGTGGTCCCCCTCGCCGCGGACCAGGCGGCGACCAGGGAGGTCAGCGATGACAATCGGGACAGGGGCCGCCGTCGCCGGAGGTCTGCTGGTGCTCGCGGGGCTGGGCGCAGGAGCGTCTAAGCTCGCCGCGCAGGGCGGGAGCGCGAGCGGCCGTGCGCACGAGACGCACACGAACCCGGACCGCTCCGCTGACGACCGTAGCCTCGCACCCGCCCGGAGCGTGCTGCACACGCTGGTCGGCACCTGGCACTTCGAGGTCCGCTTCGCGGGCAATTTCGACGGGCCGCCTGACGCCTCGGGCACGCGGTCGATCCAGCCGTTGTTCGACACCCTACGCCTGGCGTGGAGCGAAGCGCTCGATCACTCGCAGCTCCTGGGCCAGGGGGTGATCGGCTTCGACCCGACGAGTGGCCGGTTCTTCAGCTCGGCGATTTACAGCGGGGACGGGGCGCCGGAGTTCATGGCGGGCACGCTCGACGCTGCGGAGCCGCTGGTCACGTTTCGGCCGATCGCCCTCGCGCCTGACTCGGGTGCCTCGGCTCGCGCGGCGAGCCGCGCTGGGTCATTCACGTTGAGCATGTTCGACGACAATCATTTCACCGTAGCGGCGCTCGATCGCGCGTGGCGAACCACTTTTACACGCCAACCGTGAACACGGGCTCTAACCTGCGGTGCCGGATGTGCCGGGCAGACCACCCAGGTGCGGACCATGAGCTGCCTACCAAGACCTGACCAAATGTTGCTCGAGCAGACGGCCGCTGGCGACCGGGGAGCGTGGGAGGAGTTGCGAGACCGCCACTGCCTCGAGCTTTACGCGCAGGTGTTTGCCATCTGCGGCGAGGCGGCGGACACCGAGCAAGTCGTCGCCGAAGCCTTCGAGCAAGCCCGGCGCTGCGCGCGCCAGTTTGACCTGTCGGGCGATATCAACGTAGCGGCATGGCTCGCCGGGCTCGCGCGGAGCGTGATCTTGGGGCGCCGCTCGGGGTCGGGTCGGAAATCCGCAGCCCGTTCCCCACGCAAGGCGAACCTCTCCTGATGCAGAATCAGATGAGCCCGATGACGAGCGACGCTCGCGTGCTTGCTGGTGACCTCCCTGAGGCCTGTTGTTCCCCGGGGTCGTGCGCCAGAAACATGACTGACCGGCTCGGTGTCGCACGGCGTTCCCTATAGCGCGACGTCGGTAGGGCGCCGGTTTCGCAATCCGCTGCACGGTTCTAACCCCAAGCCGACAGACAGCCTCGCGAGCCCCTGTGCCGTGAATGTGCCGTTCACTTCGTCAGGAGCGGACGTCCCGAGCGGAATCGGTGGGCGAGCTCCCGAGGTTCGGGCTGCCCCTCTACGTCGAGCCCTCACGAGCGCACTCGCCGGTCTACTTGAACGCGCCTCCCAAGCTCGCGAGCGCGACGAAAAAGAACGCGAGCGACCCGCCGCCGGCCACGACGCCGGGGAGCGCGCCCAGCCGCCCGCCCAAGGACCAGCTGGTACTCCGGGTGCCCCAGGGATTGTCGTGTCGCTCAGCCTGGAGGGTGGCACCGAGATAGTCGTTCGCACTCACCGCCACGCGCCCGAGCCAGCCCCTGCTGGTGACGCCCGCCGAGACATCGATCGGTAGGTCCGGGGCCGCCCAATAGCGGAACCGGGGCGCGAAGCCGATGCGGTCGTACCCGAGCCCCGACTGCTCGCGCAACACCGCGGCCCCGACCGCGGTCTTGGCCCCCACGTTCTTCATCACGCCGACCTCCCAAGTGAACAACGGCAAGCGGTCGATCTCGTCCCCGCTATTTGACAGCGGGGCCGCCACACTGAACTCGGTAACCCAGAACGCGCTGCACTCAGCAGCCGGCTTGCCACGAAAGCAGCCGCGCGTGGCACGCGGAGAGGATGGAGCCTGCGCGCTGACGGGTGAGCGAGCGAGCGCGAGACCAACAAGCGCGACGACACAGAGCGGGTGTCCCATACGAGGCCTCCTAGGTGGTGCGTGCAAGGTGGAGACCCCATGTCAAGTCGCTTTCAAGCGTGTGGGGCGCCCTGGGCCGCCCCCCGGCTCATCCCCTAAGGGCCCAAGGCCTCACGTCCGTCCCCGCCTGAGGTAGGAGCCGGCTCGGGGTCGCGCGCGCGTTCATTAAGGGCGTTGAGAGAATGGCAGCCAGCGACAGCGCCATCGGAGGGTGCTTCAGCGGGCCGCGTTACACCATAGCAACCATCGCGCCCGCAGCGATCGATCAGCCGCCGAGCCCGCTCGCTAACCAGGGAATTACCGGGGAACTCCATCCGCCCACGGGCTCCTACGGGCTCTAACTTCGACATGTCGTCGGTCATTGAGCTCAGTAGGTGCGATTCACGCCACCAGAACCCGCTGAGGCACTTCGCGCGGGCGACGCACGGCCATAACTCCAAGCGATATCTGCTGCTACGGCGCAACAGGTGACCCAGATCACGGAGTATACGGGCCACATGACGATGCTTAAGATGGCGACGAATCGCCATTAGTTGGACGCTGCACGCTGGGAGCGTTGTGTGACGGATCGAGCGATAGGCGTGCCCTTGCGCCTACTCCTTGTCGAAGACTCGGACGACGATGCCCGCCTCGTCGTCCGCGAGTTGACGCGCGCCGGCTTCGAGCCGGCGTTCCAGCGCGTCGACACCGCGGCCGACCTGCGCGCGGCGCTCGATCGCCAGCTGTGGGACCTGGTGGTCGGCGACTTCAGCATGCCCCAGTTCGGAGGCCTCGCGGCGCTCGCCCTCGTGCGGGAGCGCGGGCTCGACGTGCCGTTCATCATCGTCTCCGGCACGATCGGCGAAGAACGCGCGGTCGCCGCCATGAAGGCGGGGGCGAGCGACTACGTGCCGAAGGACAACCTCGGGCGCCTCGTCCCGGTCGTCCAACGCGAGCTGAGAGAAGCCGCCGGCCGTCGCGAGCGCGCGCGGGCGGAGGCGGCGCTGCGAGCGACCGAAGCGAGCTTCAGCGCGCTCGTCGAGCACGCGCCCATCGGCATCTACCGGTCGACCCCCGCGGGCAAAATCCTGTCCGCCAACCACGCCCTCGCGCGCATCCTCGGCTACGGATCGCCCGCCGACGTCTGCGCCCTCGAGATGGCGCGCGACGTGTACGCCGACCCTGCCGAGCGACAGCGGCTCCTGGACCGCGATGTGCTCTCGGACCGCGAGTACGACCAGGTCGAGACGACCTGGAAGCGCAAGGACGGTCAGCGCCTGACGGTCGTGCTGTACGCCCGCGCCGTGCGCGACGAGGCGGGTCAGATCGAGTATTACGAGACGTTCGTTCAGGATATCACCGAGCAGCGGCAACTCGAAGGCCAGGTCCTCCACGCCCAGAAGATGGAGGCGATCGGACGCCTCGCCGGGGGTGTGGCACACGACTTCAACAACCTGCTTACCGTGATTCTGAGCTACAGCGACATGCTGCTCGAGGACCTGGCCGAGGACGCGGCGTCGCGCCCCGACATCGACGAGATCCGCAAGGCGGCCGTGAGCGCGAGCTCCCTCACCCGCCAGCTGCTGGCCTTCAGCCGCCAGCAGGTGCTCCAGCCCGTCGCGCTCGACGTCAATGCCGTTGTGGCCGGCACGGAGAAGCTGCTCCGGCGCCTCGTTGGCGAAGACGTTCGGTTGGACACGGCCCTCACGCCGGAATTGGGAATCGTGAAGGTCGACCCGGGACAGTTAGAGCAGATCATCATGAATCTCGCGGTCAATGCCCGCGACGCGATGCCCAGGGGCGGCCGGCTCACGATCGAGACCGGGAACGTCGAGATGGACGAGGCGTACGTGCGCGGCCATCCCCTCGCCCACCCCGGGCGCTACGTCATGCTGGCGGTGACAGATACGGGGACCGGGATGGATGCCGCGACCCAGGCGCGCATCTTCGAACCGTTCTTCACCACCAAGGAAGCCGGTAAAGGGACCGGGCTCGGCCTCGCAACCGTGTACGGCATCGTCAAACAGTCGGGCGGGTCGATCTGGGTGTACTCCGAGGTGGGCCACGGGACCACGTTCAAGATCTACCTGCCTCGGGTCGACGCGCCGCTTGCCCCGGCCGCCGCGGCGCTGCCCGAGGTGGTGGGTGGCACCGAGACGGTGCTGCTCGTCGAAGACGTTTCCGCGGTGCGCGCCGTCGCCCGGGAGATGCTCGAGCGCCAGGGCTACACCGTGCTCGAGGCAGCGGACGCCCGAGCGGCGCACCGATTCGCCCACGAGCACCCGGGGACGATCCACCTGCTCTTGACCGACGTCGTCATGCCGGACGTCAGCGGTCGTGAACTTGCCGATCAGCTCGTCCCCATCAGGCCGCAGATGAAGGTGCTTTTCATGTCCGGGTATACGGACGACGCCGTGGTCCGCCACGGCATCCTCGGCGAGGGCATCGCCTACCTGCAGAAACCCCTTACGCCGAAGACCTTGGCGCGCAAGGTGCGAGAGGTCTTGAATCAAGGCTGACACCGCACGGCGAGACCGCGAGGCCGTGCCCCACGCTCCGCCCGGCGATCCTCTTCCATAAGCGAGCGCACACACTCGGCGATCGCCTCTTGCTTTCACGAACGGGCGCGCCGTAGACTCTCAGTAACCGCCTTCTACGAGAGCCCCATGACATGCGAGATCTGCAAGGCGCGCCCAGCTACCATGCGGGTAACCAAGAACAAGGAGCCGCTCGTCACTGGCCTCGACTCGCGCACGGGTCTCGTCCAGGCGGTGCGCGTCGCCTGCGACGAGTGCGCGAAGGGCTGGGCCGCCAACGCGAAACAGCCGCTCGGCTAGCCCACCAGCGAGGGGCGCAGCGCTGGTAGCTGGTGGCTGCACGCCGAGACACCAACCGTCCCTGAGGCCGCCGTCATGACGCCGCAAGCCAAGATCGGTAGGTCACGCTGGAGGCGCGCCGCCGCTGCCGTGGTGGTCGCGTCGGCACTCGGCGCTGCCGCGAGCTCCGCCCAAGCATCGCGGCCAGAGTTCGCGGTCGCGGTCGGTCGCGCGATCCCCGTCGGCGCCTTCCACGCGGACGCGACCGGCGAAGGGTTCGACGCCGGGTGGACGGCTTCGGCGCGCCTCACCGTCAAGGGGCCTCGCCCGCGTCTGGGGCTCCGCTTCGACGCAGGCTTCAGCACGAACGGCGCGAACGACCAGCTCAAGACTGACCTCAGTAAGGCGCTCGGCCAACCCTCGGACGAGACGATCACGCTCGTCGGGGCGAACGCCGCGCTCACCTACGCCCTCGCACCGAACTGGAGGGTGACCCCCTCCGTCTTTGGCGGGCTGGGGCTTTGGTACGTCTCCCTCGGGGTCACTTCGGGCAGTGGATCCACGCACACCTCAGGGATCAAGCCCGCCTGGCACCTGGGGGGCGAGCTCAGCTATCGGGGGCTGTTTCTCGATATGGCGTACGTCTCCGTGCCCACCGTCGCGGGCCTGCCCCGGAGCACGTTCTTCCCGATCACGCTGGGCTACCGATTCGCCGGAGGATCTCCGACCTGACGTCACGCGACTGGCGCTGGGGCTGGCCAGGTCACGGTCCGGCGCGTGCCCGCAGGCGATAGCGGTACCCGAACACGCCGGCGACGCCGACGTAGTAGATGCCGGGATTGAGGTTCAGGGTGAGCCGCGAGCAGTAATTGAAATGCTGCGGGTCGATGAAGCCTGTGAAGGTGAGTAGTTTGCCGGTCGCGTCGTAGAGACCGATTGCGGTCGCCTCCTCAATCGCTATCCCGCA
>DATLKW010000427.1:0-3575 GCA_035538175.1 Gemmatimonadales bacterium
ACGAGCGCGTTCCCCTGCACGTGGACGCTGGGTGCGGGCGTCGGGCCGCCGGGGGAAGGCGAGAAGGGCGTGCCAGCCGAGCTCTCGCGGCACGCGGCGAGACCCACGAGCAGGGCCACCCGAAGCCCCACCGATCCGGAGATCGCGCCGGGGCCACTCGGGCCTCGGACCACGGACCGCGTCGCGTCATGTCTCGTCACAGGGAGCGTCCCGATTTCACCCGTACTGGAGTCTGGGCTGCGGGCGTGCGGGAGGGAGTGATCGAGGTCACCCGGCCCAAGGCCCCTCACCGCGCCCGGTCCCGCGCGACGGTCACCGGGTGCGAGACGGCGTGGCGGTGGTGTTCACGTGGCGGGTCGCCGCCGAGCGGCATAGCTTCCCGCGCATGCCCCACCCCGAGTTCCCGAATCTCACGGTCCTCGACCATCCGCTGATCCAACATAAGCTCTCGATTCTGCGGGATAAGAGCACGCCGACGCGCGACTTCAAGCAGCTCGTGAACGAGATCGCCATGCTGATGGCGTACGAGGTGACGAAGGACCTGCCGCTCGAGGCCATGGAGCTCGACACGCCGCTCGAGCACATGCGGGGGGCGCGTGTGGCCGGGAAGAAGCTCGCGCTCGTCCCGATCCTGCGGGCGGGTCTCGGCATGGTAGAGGGGATCGCCCAACTCATTCCCTCGGCGCGCGTGGGGCACATCGGGATTTACCGGGAGCACGACACGCTCGAACCCGTGGACTACTACTTCAAGATTCCCGAGGCGCGGGAGGCCCGGGATTTCTTCGTACTCGACCCCATGCTCGCGACGGGGGGCTCGGCCGCCGACGCGGTGAGCGCGCTGAAGCACGCCGGGGCACAGCGCATCCGGTTCCTCTGTCTCGTGGCGGCGCCCGAGGGGGTGCGGCGTATGCGCGAGGTGCACCCCGATGTCCCGATCTTCGCCGCGGCGTTGGACCGCGAGCTCAACGCGCAGGGCTACATCCTGCCCGGGCTCGGGGACGCGGGCGATCGCCTGTTCGGAACCCGCTAGTTGACATTTTCCTTCACATCAATACAATATGACGTAATTCATCATACTAGCCAAATGTGACGGAAAATGTCCACTCGCTACATCGCCCTGATCGCCGACGTGGCCGGCTCGCGGCAGCTGCCCCCCGCGCGCCGCGCCACCCTGCAACGCGACGCCCGCGACGCGGCGAAAGAACTGAACCGCCGCTACGCCCGCGTCCTCGCCGCGCGGTTCGCCGTCACGCTGGGGGACGAGCTTCAGTGCCTCCTGCCCGCGCCCGCGGCGCTGTGGGAGATCGCCCACCGAATCCGCGCTCGACTCCCGTCGGTCGATTGGGTGATCGCCTGTGGCGCGGGGGCCATCAGCACGCCCCTCGCCCCCACGGCCCCCGAGATCGACGGCCCCTGCTTCCACGAAGCCCGCGCCGCGCAGGAGCGGGCGAAGCGCCACCGCCTCGTGTTCGCGTTCGGCGGCTTCGCGCCCGGACTCGAGCCGCTCGCCGACTACTACTCGGCCCTCTACTGGAGCTGGACGCCGCGCCAACGGCGCGCCGCCACCCTGTTGCGCCTTGGGCCCCCGGCCACGGCCGCCGCCGCCCTTCGAGTCGACCGCAGCGCTATCTCGCACCTCGCCCGCCGCCTGGCCTGGCCCCTGGTCGCGGCGGGCGATAAGATGTTCCGCACCCTCGTGGAGACCGCGTGAACCCCCTGTTCGTCGTGCCGTTGCTCGCGTACACGCTCGCCGCCACCATGTGGCCTGCGCAGGTCGACGGTCACCGGCGCGGGCGCACGCTCCTCCTCGTGGAGGGGTTGTTCGTCGTCGCGGCGATCGTCGCGGGCCGACTGCTCGCTCCCCTCGCCCAGCCCAGTGTGGCAGGCCTGTGGTGGGGTCGGACGGCCCTCCTCGCGACGGGCTACCTCTACGTCTGCGGGCGTGGGATCGTCGTGATTCGGAGCGTCCTCGAGCTCTCCTCCTTGCAGATGCGGCGGGACGAAGACCGCACAGCGGGGGCGATCGAGATCGCGCGCGGCCGCGCCATCGGCTCGCTCGAGCGCGCCCTCGCCTTCACCCTCGTCCTCCTGGGCCAGGACGCCGCCGTCGGCTGGATCATCGCCGCCAAGGCCATCGCCCGCTTCAAGGCGCTCGAAGAGCGCGAATTCGCCGAGTACTTCCTGATCGGGACCCTCGCCTCCTTCCTGCTCGCTGTGCTCGCCGGCGTCGGGTTGCGTATCCTGCTCCACTAGGGCTAACCACCTCCCCCCCCGCGCCCCCCCACCGCGACCCCGCGACGCAACGCTTCCGGGTCCCGCCGTGTCAGAGGGTTGACCGCCAATGGGTTGACCGCCCCGGAGCTTGGTGGACGAACGCGACCTGATTGCCAGAGTCCGCGCCGGGGACGGCGCCGCGGAGCGCGCGCTGTACGACGCACACGTCGACCGCGTGTATCGCCTGGCGTATCGGCTGACGGGGGATGACGAGCTCGCGCGCGAATTCACCCAGGACACCTTTGTGCGGGCGTTCGAGCGGTTGGGTTCGTTTCGGGGCGAGGCGAAGCTGTCCACCTGGCTGCACGCCATCGCGACCTCCGTGGTGCTGAATGGGTTGCGCCGCGTGAAGCGGTGGCGCCAGCGCGAGACGGATCTCGATGACGCCGTTGCCGTGACGAGCGGCCCCCGGACCGCCGAGCCGGACTTGCGGCGGCGGCTGGCACAGGCGATCGACGCGTTGCCGCAAGGATATCGCACCGTGTTCGTGATGCACGACGTCGAGGGCTACACGCACGAGGAGATCGGCACGGCTCTCGGGGTCGAGACGGGAACGTCGAAGGCGCAACTGTCCCGCGCCCGGGCCAAGCTGCGCGAGGCGCTCCAGGACTTCGCAAGCGAGTGGGTGACATGATGCAGGATCAAGACGACCGTTTCGAGCAGCGCCTGCGCGACGCCGCGCAGGACTATCACCGCCCCCCGACGACTCCGCGCGAGGAGTTGTGGCGGCGCATCGTGGCGGCCCGCGAGGCCCGCCGCCGGCGCGGCGTGCTCGCCAAGCGCTGGGTGCCGTGGGGCGTGGGCATCGCCGCCGTACTCGTACTCGGGATCGCGATCGGCCGCTGGTCGGTGGGCGGAGGGGCGGGGGCAAGAGGAACGGCGCTCAGCGTCGTTCCGAGCGCGGCGACCGGCGGCGCCACCTCGGGGGCGTTCGTCTACCGCGTGGTCGCCGCCCAGTATCTCACACGCGCCGAAGCGCTCCTCACGGGCTTTCGCGCCGAGGCCCAGTCGGGCCGCCTTGACGCGCAGCTCGCGCGTCAAGCACACGACCTCCTCACCACGACGCGCCTGATGCTCGATTCCCCCGCGGCCCAGGACCAGCGCCTGAAGGGCCTGCTCGAGGATCTGGAGATGGTGCTGGCGCAGATCGCCCAGGTCACCCCTGGGGAAGAGAAGGAAGACATGCAACTGATCAACCAAGGTTTGGAACGACGCAGCGTGCTGCTGCGGCTGCGGACGGCGAACCCCGCCGGCCCCGGCCCCGTGCGCACCGAAGGAGCCCTCTGATGCTGACGATGTCC
>DATLKW010000428.1:0-10129 GCA_035538175.1 Gemmatimonadales bacterium
ACTCGCAGAACGGCAACTTGACGCGCGTCGACTTGAAGGCCGGCCTCACGCGGTCCATCCGACCCTATCTCGCGGGGGCCAGCGAGATGGCCCCGGCGCTGCTCAAATATCGCTTCAACTGGACGACCCCCATCGCCGTGTCGCCCCGGGACGCCAATACGGTCTACGTCGGCGGCAACGTCGTGTTCAAGACCACGGACGGCGGCGAGCATTGGGTCGTCGCGAGCCCCGACCTGACGCGCAATGACAAGGCGAAGCAGGTGACGAGCGGCGGCCCGATCGAATACGACATCTCGGGCGCCGAGTCCTACAACACGATCCTCTCCGTCACTCTCGCCCCCACCGACTCAAACGTGGTCTGGGTCGGGACCGACGATGGGCTGGTCCAGGTAACCCGGGACGGTGGGAAAACGTGGAGCGACGTGTCCGGCCATTTCCCGGGCCTCGCCAAGGCCGCCGAGGGGCGGATCTCCCAGATTGGCGTCTCCCCGTTCGACGCGGGCGCCGCCTACCTCGCGATCGATCGGCACGAGCTCGACGACCGCCGCCCGTACGTCTTCAAGACGGCGGACTACGGGAAGACGTGGGTCGAGATCGGCCGGGGCCTGCCCGAGGACGTGCCGGCGCGGGTGGTGCGCGAGGATCCGAACCACCGGGGCTTCCTCGTGCTCGGCACCGACGCCGCCCTCTGGTACTCGCGCGACGGCGGCGCGGTCTGGAAACCGCTGAAGGCCGACTTTCCCACCGTGCCGGTCTACGATGTCCAGTTTATCGCGCGCACCCACGATCTCGTGGTTGCCACGCACGGGCGGGGGCTGTTCGTGCTGGATGACATCACCCCGCTCGAAGAGCTCGGATCGGAGGTCGTGGCGCAGGACTTCCACGTCTTCGGCACGCTCCCGGTCGAACTCCGGGGACGCCAGCGGCGGCCCACCGTCGCGCCCACCCGCTTCACCACCCCCAACGCCCCCGCGGGGGCGGTGCTCGATTACTACCTGAAGGCGGCCCTCGATACGGGGGCGGCGCCCACCGCGCAGGGCGAGCGGGGCGCGGGCGGCGAGCGGGGGGAGCGCACACGGCGTGGACGCGTGATCGTCACCGTCACGGACGCCCGCGGGGACACCGTGGTTGTGGACTCGAGCGCCCCCGGCAAGCAGGGCGTCAACCGCTATGTCTGGAACCTGCGCTACGCCGCGCCCACGCGCCTTAACTTCGAGCACGGCGCCGCCGGTGAGGAAGAAGAGAACCCGTTCCGCACCCTGCTCGGACCGCGGGCCGTTCCGGGGTCTTACACGGTCGCCCTCACGGCCGCGGGTCGAACCGATACAACGCACCTGACGATCGTCCCCGATCACCTGCTCGGCGGCGATCCCGCGCGGTTCGCGGCTCAGCTGCACGCGGGCCTCGAGTGGCGCAACGCGCTCTCCGCCCTGAACCAGATGCTCAATCGCATCGTGAGCCTCGAGACGCAGCTCAAGAACACGCAGCAGGCGCTGCGCGACAACGCCGGGGGCGACACGAGCGCGACGGGCCCGGTCGGGCGCGAGGGGCGCGCGCTCGGCCGCAAGCTCAAGGAGCTGAAGGACAGCCTCTACAACTCCGAGGTGCAGCGCGACGCCGGCCAGGATGATATCCATTACCTGAACCACTTCCACGACCGGCTGCAGGCCCTCGGCTTCGGGATCGCCTCGGGCTACGCCCAGCCCCCGAACGAGGTCGTGGCGGCGCGGCTCAAGGATCTACGCGCCGCGCTGGACGACTACCTTGCGCGGTTCAACGCCATCGTGCGCACCGACGTAGCCGCGTTCAACAAGACCGCCGCCGAGCGCCGCGCCCCCATCCTGGTCGCCGGCGAGCCGATCGCGGTAAAAGAGGCGCACATCGTCTCGCGCTAAGCCGCCACGCGTGGGCGCAAGCGCTTCACGGCGAACCACCCCGCTAAGGCGACAAGCCCGAGCGGCAGGACGATGCCGAGCGCGCGGATCGAAAACGCTAAGAGCTCGACGAAGTTGCGCCACGCCTGCTTCGCCGCCTCGCCCATCACGCTCGAGCCTGCGTGCCCGACGACCGGGATGGGTTCGTGCACGGAGATCCTGAGGGTGGAGAGCGCGACGTGGGCTCGCAGGTAGCGCAGCCGCCCCTCGTAGCGGTCGATCTCCTCGCGCACCCGGGCGAGTTCGTGCTCGACGTCGAGCACGTCCTTGAGCTTGCCGGTACGGGTGGCGAGCAGCGCGAGGAGCCGCTCCTCGAGGCGGCGCGCGTTCCCCATCCGAGCGGTCACGTCGGTGAACTCCTCACCGACGTCCTCGGCGCTTACGTTGACCGACTCGAGCTTCCCGACGCCCGCGAGCCCGCTCAGCGCGTCGTCGAAGCGGTCGGCCGGAATCTTCAGCTCGAAGGTCGCGGCACGCAGCTGCCCGCGGCCCGTCTGCATCGAAGTGCTCGCGACGTACCCGCCGACCCGCTCGGCGAGCAGACGCAGTTTGGCGAGGGCGCGCTCAAGCGAGTCCACCTCGACGCTCGCCTGGGCGGTCCGGATGAGCAGGTTCGACCGCTCCAAAGGGGCCAGGAACTTGACGACGCCCGTGGCACGCGTCGCGGTGATCAGCGCGGGAGCCGCATCGGCCGCCGCGACACGGTTCTCCATCGCACGCCCGGCGTAGTCCTTCGGTTCGAACTGCGCGGCCTGCACCTCGTCGCCTGTAGGGGACGGCACTTCGCGAGCGGTTTCGCACGCCGCAAGGATCAACGCGAGGGTAGTGAGGCACACTCCAACGATCGGTCGCATACAGGCTCCTCGGACGACGGGTTCCCAGTAAGAGACGTCGCCCCGATGGCGCCTTGCACACGCTCGCATGACGGGTGAGGCATCGGCGCATGACAAATCGATGGCGCCCCGATGACCAGACACCTAGCCGGCCTCCCCCCGTAACCTGCGCTCGACGAGGGCCGTAGGGTCTGTCGTGCCCATCACCGAACTTGACTCGGGTGCCCTCAGGGAGTGGGAGCGCATCACCTCCCACATCGGGGAGGAGCACGGCAGGCCGAAGCGAGAAAGGCATTGGCCGTTCCGGCTCCTCGGCCGCGCCGCTTGGGCGCTCGGCGTCGCCGTCCTGCCGTTTGTCGCCTTGGTGCGAGTGGCGGTGTTCCTCTACGCGCGGGAAGGGTACCCGACGGCACTGGCGCTGGCCGCGGGTGCGGCCTGCACGGCGGCGATCGTCACGGGGTACGCAGCGTGGGCGTGGCACCGCCTCACGGGCCGGCTCGAGCTGGGTCTCCTCGCCCGCCGCGTGGCGATCCCCCTCGTGCTCGCCTACTGCGGCTACATGCTGCTCTACTTATCCAGCACCCATGCCAAGTCGCCCGACGTGCGGCACTACTACTCGACGCTCCATCCCCTGCTGCGCGTCGCACTCTCGACGCTCATCCTCGTTGATCGCAACCTCGTCGTTACCGACCTCGCCCGCCGACCCGAGGACTATCGGACGATGCGCCTTCCCGCGAACGACGGGTCGCTCCACTACGTCCAGAAGGACGGCTACTCCCACGCCGCCGACCTTCGGACCGAAGGTCGAAATGTGATCACGAGCCTCCTGGTCCAGGTGTACTTCTGGGCCATGGGGTTCGGGACCCTCCGCCATGTCGGTACGGCGGACCACTTGCACGTCGAGTTGCCGGTGCACTGAGGGTGCGTAGGTTCCCGAAGGATGCCGCTCACCCGCGACGATGTCCGCGCCTCGGTCGAACGCGCCGGCGACGAGCACTGGGACGCGCTGCGGCGTCATCACGAGGACGCCTACCCCAACCCCAAGCCGACGCCAGGCGACGTGTGCCGGGGCGAGGCGGAGCGATTGAACGCGCTCGGGCTCGGCACGGCGAGCGACTTCGCGCTCGTCGAGACGCGGGTCGAACGGGTGGGCGAGGAGGTCCGCCTGACGCACCTGTTCACGTACACGCCCTTCGGAGTGCGGCTCTGGACGGAGCCGTTTCAGGACTACCGCTAGGGCCCTACTTCTCGAACATCAGCTCCTTCGCCCGCTGGGTGGCCTTGACGACCGCCTTAATGAGCGTGACGCGGAGCTTCCCCTCCTCGAGCTCGAGGATCCCGTCGATCGTGCACCCGGCGGGCGTCGTCACCGTGTCCTTCAAGAGCGCCGGGTGATGGCCGGTGTCGAGCTGCACCTTCGCGGCCCCGAGCAGGGTCTGCGCCGAGAGCAGCGTGGCCACGTCGCGCGGGAGGCCCACCTTGACCCCCGCCTCCGCGAGCGACTCGAGGATGATGTAGACGAATGCCGGTCCGCTGGCGGAGAGGCCGGTCACGGCGTCCATGTGCTTCTCGTCCACCACGACCGTGCGGCCCACCGTGTCGAAGAGGCGCCGCGCGGTTACGAGGTGTGCCTCGGTCGCGTGGCGGCCGCGGCAGAGCCCGGTCATCCCGGCGCCCACCTGGCTCGGCGTGTTGGGCATCGCGCGGATCACCGGCACCGGCTTCGCCAGCGCGTCCTCGATGTAGCCCGTGGGCACCGAGGCGGCGACGGAGACGAGCAGCTGAGCGGGGGTCAACTCGTCACGAATCTCGGTCAAGAGGTCGCGCACGTTCTGGGGCTTCACCGCGATGACGACCACGTCCCGCCCCCGCACCGCCGCCCGGTTGTCCGTGCCCACGGGCACCGAGCGGCCCGCTCCGAGCGCCTGCGCCCGCTCGGCGTGCCGTACTGTGGCGACGGCGTTCCCCGGCGGGAGGCCCGCCCTGAGCAGGCCCTCGAGCAGGATGTTGCCGATCTTGCCGAGCCCCAGCACCGCCACGCGCTCGCCGGTCATCGGAGGTACTCCTCGAGCAGGGTCGCCGCGTCGGTCTTTGCGTCGCGATACTTGACGATCACGGGCGTGTAGAGCGACACGCCCCAGCGCGCCGCGGCGCGGCCGGGGGCGCCGCGCGCGCCCGGGACGACGAGCGCGCCGGACGGGATCTCGAGCGGCCGGTCGCCCTCGCGGCGGTAGACCCGCTCGCGCACGAGATCGTAGACCGGGGTGGCGCCGGTGAGCACGGTGCCCGGCGCGAGCACGGCGCCCGAGCGCACGATCGTGCCTTCGTAGATGCCGCTCCCGCCCCCAGCGAGCACATCGTCTTCGACGATCACGGGAAGCGCGCCGACGGGCTCGAGCACCCCGCCCACCTGCACCGCGGCCGAGAGATGCACCCGCTTGCCGATCTGCGCGCAGGAGCCGACCAGGGCGTGGCTGTCGATCATCGTCCCGGCGTCCACGTACGCGCCGACGTTCACGTACATCGGCGGCATACAGATCACCCCCGGCGCCACATAGGCGCCGTCGCGGATGCTCGAGCCCCCGGGAACGATTCGCACGCCGTCCGCGAGCGTGGTGGGGCGCACGGGGTAGGTGTCCTTCTCGAAGAACCTGAGGCTCGGATGCGCGGACATGTCGGTGAGCGCGCCCATGCGAAACCCGAGCAAGATGCCGCGTTTCACCCAGGCGTTCGCGCACCACACGCCGTCCGCTCGGCGCTCCGCGGCGCGGATCTCCCCACGGGCGAGCGCCGAGCGAAAGGCGCCGAACAGCTCGCGCTCGGTCTCCGAGTAGCGCTCCCGGGACGCGGCCGCGAGCGCTTCGATCTCCTCACGCAGCGACATGCGTCGCGCCCGAGACGAGCCCCAGCGCCCCCAGCACCGCCCGCACACGGGCCCGGGTCTGCTCCTGCACCGGGACGAGCGGCAAGCGGAAGTGCTCCTCGAGCAGACCCATCAGCGCGAGGGCCGCCTTCACCGGCCCGGGATTCGACTCGATGAAGTTCGCCTCCATGAGCGGGAGCAGGCGGTAGTGGAGCTCGCGGGCGGCGTCCCACTTCCCCTCGAGGGCACGCTCGGTCATTTGGCTCATGAAGTCCGGCACCTCGTTCGACGCCACCGAGATGACGCCGTCGGCCCCGAGCGCGATCAACGGCAGGGTGACGGCGTCATCGCCCGACAGCACCCGGAACCCTGCGGGGCGGTCCCGCAAGACGCCCATGATCTGGGCGAAGTCCCCCGACGCCTCTTTCACGCCGACGATCGTGTCCACGTCGCGCGCGAGCGCGAGCGTCGTCGCCGCCGTGAGGTTCGAGGCGGTGCGGCCGGGCACGTTGTAGAGCACCAGCGGCGTGTCCCCGACCGCCTGGGCGACGGTGCGGAAGTGGGCGGCGAGGCCGGCCTGGGTGGGCTTGTTGTAATAGGGCGCCACGACGAGGACCGCGTCCGCGCCCGCCGCGCGCACGGCGCGTGCCCGCTCGATCGTCACGGCCGTCGCGTTGCTCCCGGCCCCGGCGAGCACCTTCGCGCGCCCCCGAGCCGCCTCCACCGTCCACGCCACCACCCGGTCCTGCTCGGCGGGCGTGAGCGTCGCGGCCTCGCCCGTCGTGCCACAGGGCACGAGCAGCCGCACGCCGCCGGCGATCTGCCGCTCCACCAGAGCCCGCAACCGGGCCTCGTTCACAGCGCCCGTCGCCGTAAACGGTGTCACGAGCGCTGTTCCGCATCCCCGCAACCACGCGACCGCTTGCGTCATGGGAGCTTCCTTTCTGGCTCGGGCCCGAGCGGCCCCAGCACGTCGTCCAGCACGTCGGCGAAGGCGTACACGCCGCGATGCCCGACGATCCAGTGCGCCGCGAGGAGCGCGCCCTCCGCGAACCCCGCCCGCGAGCGGGCGGTGTGGACGAGCAGGATCTGGTCCGCCGCGCCGTCGAACCCCACCCGGTGCGTCCCCGGAATGTGCCCGGCCCGGGTGCTCGTCACCGGCACGTCGCGGCCCCCGAGGCCGTCGGCCAGGAGCGCTCGAAGCGTCAGCGCCGTTCCCGAGGGGGCATCGCGCTTCTTCGCGTGATGCGCTTCCTCGATGAAGGGGTCGTACCCCGGCACCGCACGCAACAGCCGGGCGGCGCCTCGGACGATGCGCAAGAACAGGTTCACCCCGATCGAGAAGTTCGCTCCGTAGACGAGCGCGCCGCCGCCCGCTTCGACCAGCGCCCGCACCCGGGCCTCCTCGCTCGCCCAGCCGGTCGTTCCCTCGACCAGCGGTACCCCCGCGGCGAGCGCGGCGGCCACGTTGCCGGGCACGGCCGCGGGGACCGAGAAGTCGATGGCGACGGCGTGGCCCGCGAGCAGCTGCGCGGCGTCTGCGGCGTTCCGCGACGTGATCACCGCCCCGATCTCATGGCCCGCCTCCCGAGCGCGCGCCTCCAGTACGCCCGCCATCTGCCCATGACCGAAGAGCGCGAGCTTCATGCGACGATCCGCTCCCGGGCGAGCGCCCGCACCAGCCGGACGTACGCGTCGACGCCGGCCTCCAGCTCCGCGAGCGCCACGCGCTCATGCGCAGTGTGGGCGTCGAGGATCGATCCCGGTCCGAGGAGCAGCGGCGTGCCCCAGTTCGTGAGATGCGGAATGTCGGTCGTAAAGCGCACCACGCACGTCTCGAACCCCGGCACAGTGGCGAGGCGGAGCGGTGGCACCGCGGTGAGGATCTCGATCGCGGCGCTCTCCCCCACCGCGCGCGCCAGGAGCGCCTGCACCTGCGCCACGTCGGTCGCCAGGCGGATCTGGAGATCGGCGTGCGCGTCCGAAGCGACCACGTTGGGCCGCGTCCCGCCCGCGATCACCCCGATGTTCACCGTGGTCTCGCCGAAGAAGGGATCGCTGGGCCACGCGACGCGGCGTACCCGAGCGAGGGCGTCGAGGAGGCCGTCGATCGCCGAGCGCCCCTGCTCGGGGTAGGCGGAGTGGGCGGCGACGCCCGACGCCCGCAGCGTCAGCCGCAGCGAGCCCTTCGATCCCGCCGCCAGCCGGTTATCGGTCGGCTCGCCATCGATAAGCCAGCGGCAGTCGGCCGCCCGTGGGTGTGCGTTGGCCCGCCGGGCGCCGAGGCTCCCCTGCTCCTCGTCTACCACGAACAGGAGCCCGAGCTCCTCCATCCCCTCGGCGCGGAGCCGCTCCGCCGCGGCGATCTCGGCCGCCATGATCCCCTTCGCGTCGCACGCGCCACGCCCGTAGAGAACGCCGTCCGCCACCCGCGCGGGGAGGTGCGGCGGCACCGTGTCGAGATGCGTCGACAACACGACCCGCGGGGGCTGTTCGGTGGTCGCGAGCACGTTCGGTCGGCCCGGCGCCGCGTCGAAGAGCTCCACGTGGTACCCGAGCGTGGCGAGGTGGGAGGCCACGAACCGCGCGACGTCGTGCTCG
This sequence comes from Gemmatimonadales bacterium, assembly GCA_035538175.1. Lineage (GTDB taxonomy): Bacteria > Gemmatimonadota > Gemmatimonadetes > Gemmatimonadales > GWC2-71-9 > AG41. The sequence goes on from DATLKW010000428.1 coordinate 8,232, forward strand.
TTCCCGGACGCGGAGGCAATGTTCACGAGGCGCTCGGCGAGCTCGACGGGGTCGGTCACGAACGGCTCCGCGCCGCGACGGCGCGCGCCGCCGAGCGGCCCCGTTCGAAGAGGGCAGAGTGCAGCCGACGCACCGCCGCTTCCACGTGCGCCGCCTCGACGACGAACGTCAGGTTGACCCGCGACGCCCCTTGGGAAATGAGCGACACGTTGATGTCCCGGATCGTCTCGAACACGCGGGCCGCGATCCCAGGCGTGGTTCGGAGGCCTTCCCCCACGACGCAGACGATCGCCCGGTCCCGCTCAATCCCCACGCTCCCCAGCCTGCCCAGGTCGTGGGTCAAATCCGCGATCGGCTCAGTGTCGTCGACGGTCAAGGAGACGCTCACCTCGGATGTGGCGACGACGTCGACCGCCGTGCGGTGTCGATCGAATACCTCGAATAACGCCCGGAGGAATCCGTAGGCGCCGAGCATGCGCGCCGAGGTGATCTGCAGCACCGTGATGCCGGTCTTGTGCGCGATCGCCTTCACGGCCCCGTATCGGAGCGGCCCCGCCCCCGCCCCCTCCCCCTCCCCCTCCTCCGTGCCCTCGCCCGCTTCCCCCCGCGGGGCGGTCACCACGGTTCCCGGGTCGTCGGGGGCGCGCGAGTTGCAGATGCGAACCGGGATTGCTCGATCCATCGCCGGCTGAATCGTCTTGGGATGCAGGACCTTGGCGCCGAAGTAGGCGAGCTCCGCCGCCTCGCGGTAGGACAACGTCGGGATGGGGCGCGCCTCGGGAACGACCCGCGGGTCGGCCGTGAGTACGCCGCTCACGTCGGTCCAGATCTGGATTTCGCGAGCCCCGAGCACCGCGCCCACGAGCGCCGCCGTGTAGTCGGACCCGCCCCGGCCGAGGGTCGTCGTTACCCCTTCGGGGGTGGCGGCGATGTACCCGCCCAGCACCGGCACGAGCCCCTGGTCCAGGAGCGGAAGGACCTGAGCCTGAGTGCGCTCGGCTGTGGGCCCCGGCAACGGCGTGGCGCGACCGTGGGTCCCGTCGGTGATGAGACAGTGTCGTGCATCGACCCAGCGCGCCGCGAGCCCGGCCTCCGTGAGCGTGCTGCTCAGCAGGGAACTGGAGAGGCGTTCCCCGTACGACGCGATCTCGTCGCGCAGGGCCGGCCGAAGCGGGGGCTCCCGGCTCAGCCGGTCGAGCAGCGCCGCGAGCTCGGGCTGCACGCGATCGAGCTCGTCGAGGAACGCCCGCAGGCGCTCGCCCGAGACCAGCCGGCCCGCGATCTCTCGGTGGCGCTCGAACAGGGCGTCCAAGTCACCCGCCCGCTCGTCAGGCGCGCCGCGGGCTGCCGCATCGGCGGCGGCGAGCAGCAGGTCGGTGGCGCCCGCGAGCGCCGAGACCACCATCACGGGTCGTGGACCGCCGTGCGCGCGCACGATCGCTGGCACGCGCGCCACGGCGTCCGCGTCCGCTAGGGACGTCCCACCGAACTTGAGGATCGTCTCACGCACCGGTGACCGTACGCTCCCGCGTTCCCAAAACACCATCGGCCGCGACGTGTAAGGCTTGCGCGTCGCGGCCGATCGGTCTGTCCAACTCCTGGGGCTCGAAGCCCCTACGGCGATCGTCTCCCGCGCGCGCTTGGCGCACTGGGCTTTCCCCGCTTCCCGGAGGAAGGGACCCGACACGGCAGGTGCGGAGAGGAGACGCTCGTCGACATGGCGGACGCCGAATCTTACGCGGCGGCAGCGTGGGCGCAAGCTGGCGCTCGGCAGCAGCGCCGCGGTCGCTCGGCCGTCGGGGCCTAGCGTGTGGGTCGGGGCGCGCGAGCAGGTGCTTGAAGCCGCCGCGCCGCGGCGCGCGCGTGCGCCTCGAGGCCCTCGGCGCGGCCGAGCCAGA
>DATLKW010000429.1:0-4857 GCA_035538175.1 Gemmatimonadales bacterium
ATCCTCCAATGAAATTCCGAAACGCCACAGTTTCATCAGTTTCATCCCTCGACTTGGTTGGCTCGTACTTCGTGTCGTAGGCCTGGATTCGTGCCCGATCGCCGCTGTTGAACGCATCGAGCCACGCCTGAAGCGTGTGTCCGGCGGGCGTATCAGGAATTACGGGGGACTGCGACCAGGCGCGAGCCGCAGCAAGAAGCAGGATGGGCACCAACCTGAGCAGCATAACTGCCTCCAACCGAGAGGGAGTCTGCAGCGAATACTACCGCTGATTGCCATTGTTTCTAGGCAGAGCGGCCGCGCCGAGTGGTTAGCCGCTGTTGTTCCCGGGTACAGATCAGAGGGCCACGTAGGGCGTCCGAGGAACCTTCGGGCGTCGGAAGGAGTTCGGAGAGCCGCGTAGGACGCCCTGGGCGACCTTCGCCACTGGAGTCAGGGCGCAGTGGGCGCAAGCCCGTGTGGGTTCGAGTCCCACCTTCGGCATTCAGGCAGCGATCGGCACCATCATCGGAACGCGGGCCCACCGACGTCACGACGCTGCCTCCTTCCTGCTTCCGTCCCGACGGACCCGCGGCCACACTCTGAGCCTGACCCTGGGCAGCCGACGACCCCGTCACGATCTTGGCATCTGCGCGGTGGCCGGGCCGGCTCGCGCAAGGGGGGCGCGATGTACGCGCTGATTGTGAAGCTCACGGTGGTTCCTGGCAGGCGTGAGGACATGATCGCGATTCTGCGGGAGAGCACAGCCCGCATGCCAGGGTGCTTGAGCTACGTCGTCGCGAAGGACTCAGGTGACGAGAATGCTCTATGGGTGACGGAGGTGTGGGAGAGTGGCGCACATCATGACGTCTCGCTCTCATTGCCCTCGGTCAAGCAGGCCGTCCCCAAGGGGCGGCAACTGGTTTCGACGTTCGAAAAGATCGCCGTCACGGTCCCCGTCTGGGGCGTCGGGTTGCCAGCGGCACCAGTCTGATCCTCGCTCCGCCCAAGCGCAGTCCGCCCTGCCCTTCCTCAGTAGCGCGGCAGGCCCGAGTCCACGTTCACGGCCCAGGCGTCGATCCCGCCCCGCAAGCTGCGCACCTTGGCGAACCCGGCGGCCTTGAGGATCTCGAGGGCCTTGAGCGAGCGCGCGCCGTGGTGGCAGTGCGTCACGACCTCCTTGTGGCCGTCGAGCTCCCCGAGCCGGGTCGGCAGCTCGCCCAAGGGGATGAGTACCGCCCCGTCGATGTGGGCGATCGCGTGCTCGTGGGGATCGCGCACGTCGACGACCAGGAGGTCAGGGTTTCGGTCCCATTCCGCCTTGAGCTCCAAGGCGGTGATCTCGGCCCCGGCGTAGGCGGGCTCAGCCCCGACGCCGCAGAACGCCTCATAGTCGATCAGCTCAGTGACGCTCGGGTGCGGGCCGCAGACGGGGCAGTCGGGATCCTTTTCGAGCTTGAGTTCGCGGAACTGGAGCCGCAGGGCGTCGAACAAGACGAGCCGCCCGATCAACGACTCGCCCACGTCGAGAATGAGCTTGATCGTCTCCATCGCCTGGATCGACCCGATGATCCCGGGCAAGACCCCGAGGACGCCCCCTTCGGCGCACGAGGGCACGAGGCCCGGCGGGGGCGGCTCTGAGTAGAGGCAGCGGTAGCAGGGCCCGCGCCGGGCGTCAAACACCGAGGCCTGGCCCTCGAACCGGAAGATCGAGCCGTAGACGTTCGGCTTGCCGAGGAGCACACAGGCATCGTTGACGAGGTAACGCGTGGGGAAGTTGTCCGTCCCGTCGGCGACGACGTCGAACTCGCGCACGATATCGAGCGCGTTCGCCGAGGTGAGCCGCGTCTCGAACGTCTCCACCCGCACGTTAGGATTCAAGTCCGCGATCCGTGCCTTGGCGGACTCGAGCTTCGGCGTGCCGACGGTCGATGTGCCGTGGAGCACCTGGCGCTGCAGGTTGGTCTTGTCGACCACGTCGAAATCCACGATCCCGAGGGTGCCGACGCCGGCCGCGGCGAGGTACAGGGCGGCAGGCGATCCGAGTCCCCCGGCGCCCACCAACAGGACGCGCGCTGCGTTGAGCTTTTTCTGACCCTCGACGCCGACGTCGGGGAGGATTAGGTGGCGCGAGTAACGGAGGATCTCCTCGTGGGAGAGCTTCGGGAGCGTCGCCGCCACGGCCGGAGCGGCGGCCCCAGCCGGAGTCGCCGTCCCGGGCGCGCCACCCGCGATACTCGGGATGATCGACACCGTGTCGCCGGGCTTCACGGGCGTCTGGCGCTGCGCCAGCTGCCGGATATCGCGCTCGTTCACGTAGACGTTCACGAAACTGCGCAGGCGGCCGTCATCGGCGAACAAGTGCCGCTTCAAGGCGGCGTGCTCGTCCGCAAGCCGTTCGAGCAATTCCCCGACGCTCGCCCCCTCGAGCTCGAGGGTGTCGCGTCCGCCGACGTAGGGGCGAAGGGGAGTGGGAATCAAGATCTTCACTGCCATACGGTTTTCCGTTCCTCGATGGTGATCGGCTCCTCGTCGAAGGTGCCGCGATCTTCGGCGAGGACCCAGCTCTTCAGCTCCCTGGCCCGGCCCCCGCCGACTTCGACGATGACGTAAGAGAGCCACGGCCACGCGTGCTCCCGGTCGAAGGCGGAGGGCCGCGGGGGGTGATCGGGATGGGAGTGGTACACCCCGATGATTTCAAGGCCGTCGCGATCGAGCCGCTCCTGGGCGCGCCGAAAGGACGCGGGATCGATGAGGTAGCGGTTGCGGGCCGCGTCGGTCCGCTGGTTCGCGAGCGACACGAGAGTCGTCGCGACCTTCTTCTCTCCCTCGATCGAGCCCCCGATCAACCCGCACGCCTCCGCCGGGTAGTCGGCCTCGCCGTGGCGGCGGATCGCGGCGGCGGCCCGGGGATCGAGTACGAGCGTCATCGCTTCTCCCCCTCCCCCTCCCTCTCCCCCGCGAGCCGGCGGTACTCGCTCAAGTAGCGGTCCCCGGCGTCCGGGGCGATGACCACGATCCGCGCAGCCGCGCGCCGGGCATCGGGGATCGCCGCGAGCACGCGTTCCGCGGCCACAATCGCCGCCCCACTCGACCACCCGACAAAGAGCCCCGTCGTCTTCGCAAGGCGGCGCACGGCGTCGTCCGCCGCTTCGGTCGCCACGAATTCCGCGCGGTCGGGGAGGGCCGGGTCGTAGATCCCCGGGACGATCGCCGTCGCAAGGTGCTTCAGCCCCTCGAGGCCGTGGAACGGTCCGTCAGGCTCGACGGCCACGAGCTCGATGTTGGCGGCGCGCTCCCTCAAGCGCCGCCCGGTGCCCATGAGGGTGCCCGTCGTGCCGAGCCCCGCGACCAAATGGGTGATGCGACCTTCCGTCTGGAGCCACAGCTCCTCCGCGGTCGTCGTGTAGTGCGCCCGGGGGTTGGCGGGATGGTTGTACTGATCCGCGTACCAGTAGCGGTCCGGATAGGCCGCCGCCAGCTCGACCGCCTGCCGGATCGCCCCATCCGAGCCGTCCAGCGGATCGGTGAACACGACCTCTGCGTCGTAGGCGGCGAGCAGGGCCTTGCGTTCGGCGCTCGCGTTCGCGGGCACGCATACGGTCACGCCGATGTCGGCGGCGGCGCCGAGCATGGCGTAGGCGATGGCCGTGTTGCCGCTCGAGGCGTCGAGGAGCCGCTTCGCCGGTAGCTCGCCCCGCGCGAGGCCATCGCGCAGGATGGCGAGGGCGGCGCGGTCCTTGACGGAGCCACCCGGGTTGAACCACTCGGCCTTGAGCGAGATGACCCCGGGCGCCTCGGCGACCTCGCTGGGGATCGGGAGCAGCGGCGTGTTTCCCACGAGGCTCCAGAGCACCGGCTCGTGCGCGGTGGGCACCACGCGCCGCCACGCCCCCACGCGGAGCGCTGCCGTTTTCACGCCTCGTTCCCCTTCACGATCGGCGCCCCCACCAAGTTGCCCCACTCCGTCCACGAGCCGTCGTAGTTGCGCACCCGCTTGACGCCGAGCAGGTACTTGAGCGCAAACCACGTGTGGCTCGAACGTTCCCCGATGCGGCAGTACGCGATCACGTCGTCACTGCCGTCGATCACCTTCGCGTCCTTGTAGAGCTGGCGCAGCTCGTCGAACGGCTTGAACGTGCCGTCGGTCGCGACCGCCTTGCTCCACGGCACGTTCTTCGCGCCGGGGATGTGGCCGGCGCGCTGTGCCGTCTCCGGCAGTCCCGGGGGGGCGATGATGTCGCCGACGAACTCAGGGGTCGAGCGCACGTCTACGAGCGCCGTCTTCTTGGTCTTGAGCGCCTGTTCGACCTCGGGACGCTTGGCGCGGATCGCGGTGTTCACCCGCTTCGGCACCGGATAGACGGTCGCGCGGACGGTCGGGCGCTCGCTCACAAGCGGCCGGCCCTCAGCCACCCACTTCGCGCGGCCGCCATTCATGAGCTTTGCCTGCGTGTGTCCGTACAGTTGCAACAGCCAGAACGCAAATGCCGCGAACCAGTTGTTGTTATCGCCGTAGAGGACCACCGTGGTCTTGGGCGTGACGCCCGCCTCCGAGAAGAGTTTCGCGAAGGCGTGCTTATCGGGGATGTCCCGACGCACGGGGTCGTTGAGCTGCGTCTGCCAGTTCCAGCCCAGGGCGCCCGCGATGTGGCCCGAGTCGTAAGCCGTCGTGTCGACGTCCACTTCGATCAGGCGGACGCTGGCGTCCTTGGCGTGCGCTGCGACCCAATCGGTCACGACCAGCACGTCGGGATGCGCGTAAGCCACGGTTCCCTCCAATCCGGTTAAACCCGACAGTAGCGGTCGGGTTTCAGTCCAAAAAAAACAAACGGGATAGCGGGGCTAGTTCCCCGCCACGGCCCCGGCGATGTGGTA
>DATLKW010000430.1:0-8451 GCA_035538175.1 Gemmatimonadales bacterium
GTCGTGTTGAGGAACACCCGCGCCCAGGCGAAGGCGAATCCGTCGTTCGGCTCCGGCACGTCGTAGATCATCTTGTGCTTGCCCGTCATCTTGTTGAGCCAGGCCTCGAATTCCGGGTTCGCGGACGCCTCCCGGGCGGCCGGTCGGGCGGCGGCGGCGAGCGGGGCGGTCCAGGAGCCGAGCCCGAAGGCCGCGGCGCCCGCCGCGAGGCGTCCCAGGAATCCGCGGCGGTGAGTGGGAAGGGTGGTGAGCTCCGGCATGACGGTCCTCCTTCTAAGGGAAAGTGCGTGGGTCATCGGGGTGGCGGTCGGCGCGCCCCGGCGAGCGTCGGATAGGCGACGTCGGGGGGCGCGTCTCCGTTCGGCCAATCGTGGACCTTCTCGGGAAAGTCGGGGCGGACGTGCGCATTCACGTACCTCGCCGCGTCGAGCGCCTGCTGGTCGCTGAGCGTGCCGGGCTGGTCGAAGGGCATGTTGGCGCTGATGAACGCCGCGGCGGTCCGCACGCGCGCCATGCCCGCCCCGATGTTGTAGGACTGCGCGCCCCAGAGCGGCGGGGCGAGTGCCGTCCCGGCTCCGTCGGGCCCGTGGCACTTGGCGCAGCTCTGCACGTACACCACCGCCCCGGCCCCCGTGTCGGCGGCGAGGGCGGCCCACCGATCGGGGCGCCCGGCGGCCGGGGCCGGCGGCGCCACGGGCGTGTCGCGTGAGAGGAACCACAAATAGGTGACGATGTCTCGCATGTCGGCGCCATCGGTCGGGAGCGGCCGGCCGTTCATGCTGCGCCGGAAACAGTCGTTGATCCGATATTCGAGCGTTTCGACCGTCGCCGAGCGCGCCCGGTACTGCGGATAGCGCGCGAACACCCCCACCCAGGACCCGCTCGGGCGGCGCCCCTCGTCGAGGTGACAGCTGACGCAGCGCAGCCGGTTCCCCACGTGCGCGGGAAGGCTGTCGCGGGTCGCGACGAGCAGCGCGCGCCCGCGGCGGATCGCGGCGCCCAAGGGGCCACCGGGGATCAGGGAATCGGGCGGGCCGGCCCGCGCCGCGCTGCGCCCGCCCGTGTCGCGCGGGTCGGCGCGGCGAACGCACGCGATCACGAGGGCGAGCCCGCACGCAGACACCAGGGCAACCAGGACACGCATCGGCGCGGGGATAGTATCACGCTTTGGTGAGCCCTGCCACTTCCAGCGAGAACGCGCGGGACCGCTCGACCTCCGCCCGGTAGGCCGCCACTTCGTCCGCGCGGCGCGCCGTGTCCCACGCCAGCGCGGCCGCCATCTGATCGGCCACCGCGCCGCTCGCGGCGAGGCCCTGGTCGCGGCTCTCGTAAAAGAGGTGCAGGCGGCGGATCAGCACGTCCGCGAGCCGGAGTGCCATGCCGCGTTCCACCGCGTGTGTCACCTCCGCCCACAGCTCCGGCCGACCGGCGATGATCGGCCGCCCGAGCGCGCGCTCCTTGTCCACCGCGTTGAGCACGGCGGCCGCCTCGCTTCCGTAGGCGCTCACGAGGTGGCGCGCCGTCGGCTCGCGCACCCCGCGCGCCATCGCGGCTTTCACCAACCCGTCAAGATCCGGCGTCTCGCCCCCCGGCAGCGGGAGGCGATCGGTGGGCGGGCGCGGCGCGCGGGGGCGACCATCGAGGGCGTGGAGTCGCTCGGCCACGAGGTCCACCGTCTCCGCCGCCATCGCGCGGTAGGTCGTCAGCTTGCCCCCAGCGATCGTGACGAGCCCGCTCCCACCTGCCTCCAAGCGGTGCTCGCGCGACGCGGCCGAGGGCGCGACGTCGTCCTCCGCCCGCACGAGTGGACGAAGGCCCGCCCAGCTGGACACCACGTCGCCCGGCGAGAGGCGGGCGGTGGGGAAAAACCAGTTGGCAGACCGCAGGAGGTAGATCACGTCCTCGCCCGTGGCGCGCAGGTCGTCGGGGGTGCCGTGCTCGTCGGTGTCCGTGGTGCCGATGTAGCTCAGCTCGCCCCAGGGGAGCACGAACATCACGCGGCCGTCGATGGGCGAGGTGAGCGTGGCGGCGTAGGTATGCCCGATGCGCCCGCGCGGCACGGCGACGTGGGCACCCTTGGTGGGCCGGAGGAGCGGCCGCGCCGCCGGATCGTCCAGGCGTCGCAGGCCGTCCACCCACGGTCCCGTCGCGTTCACGACGACGAGCGCTCGCACGGTGCCAGCCGCGCCGCTCACGGCGTCGCGGACGTGGGCGCCCCGGACCTGGCCGTCGGGCTTGAGGAACGCCGTGACCTCCGCGTAGTTCGCGACGAGGGCGCCGACCTGCGCCGCCGCCCGGAGCGTCGCCAGCGTGAGCCGCGCGTCGTCCGTCTGCGCGTCGTAGTAGAGCGCCGCCCCCAACAAGTCTCGGTCCCGGAGCCCGGGCTCGAGTCGGAGCGCCGCCTGTCGCCTGAGCCAACGATGCCGGTGCACGTTGCGAAAGAGCGCGAGCAGGTCATAGAGCCACAGGCCGGCGCGGAGACGCCAGGGCGGAATGCGCGCGCCGCGGTAGGCGGGCAGCAGGAAGGGGAGGGGGCGGACGAGATGCGGTGCGATGCCGAGGAGGATCCGCCGCTCGCGGGACGCCTCGCGCACGAGGTGAAAGGCGTATTGCTCGAGGTAGCGGATCCCTCCGTGGACGAGCCGCGAGGAGTGCGACGACGTGCCGCCCGCAAAGTCGCCCTTGTCGACCAGGGCGGTGCGAAACCCGCGCAGCGCCGCGTCGCGCGCGATGCCCGCGCCGGTGATGCCGCCGCCGACGACGAGTACGTCCACGGGCTCGGCCGTCATCGCGGCGAGCGCCGCGGTCCGCGTGCGGTGTGAGAACTCCGATTCCGTTCCCATGGGGCGGCTTGGCCACTCCCGAGACGCCGTGGTAGGTTTCGCCAATCCGTCTCGCGCAGGAGGAATGTAATGCCCGCTGGAAACGGACGGCGCGTCGCGGTCGTCGCCGGGTACCGGACGCCGTTCTGTCGGGCCGGGACCGCGCTGAAGGACGCGCGCGCGGTCGATCTCGCGCGCTTCGTGGCGCGGGAGCTCTTGGAGCACGCCGAGCTCCCCGGCTCCGAGGTGGACGCGGTCATCTTCGGGCAGGTGGTGCCGTCGGCGCTCGTGCCCAACGTCGCGCGCGAAGTAAGCCTCCTGCCGCAGTTCCCCAAGGAAATCCCCGCCTACTCGCTCAATCGAGCCTGCGCGTCGTCGGGCCAAGCGGTGGCGAACGGCCACGACGAAATCGCCTCCGGCCATGCCGACGTGGTCCTCGCGGGGGGCGTCGAATCGCTCTCCGATATCCCGATCCTCGCCTCGCGTCGTCTCGCCGACATCCTGGTTGAGGCGAGCAAAGCCCGTTCGCTCGGCGGGCGCCTGCGCGCGTTCAGTCGCCTCCGGCCGCGCGACCTCGTCCCCGTTTCCCCGGCCATCGCCGAGCCCTCGACGGGGGAAACCATGGGACAGTCCGCCGAGAAGATGGCGAAGGAAAACCACATCACGCGCGAGGCGCAGGACCGCTGGGCGCTTCGCAGTCACCGCCTTGCAGCAGCGGCGACGGACGACCACCGTCTCACGGCCGAAATCGTCCCGTGGTTCCCTGGCGGCGCGAGCGACCCGGTGCTCACCACCGATAACGGTATCCGGCGCGACACCTCGCTCGAGCAGATGGCCAAGCTCAAGCCCGTCTTCGATCGCCGCTACGGAACGGTCACGGCCGCGAACTCTTCCCCCCTCACCGACGGCGCCTCCGCGGTGCTGCTCATGAGCGACACGGCGGCGCGGGCGCTCGGGTATACGCCCCTCGCCTACATCCGCTCGTACGCGGTCGCCGCCGTCGATCCCGGATGGCAGCTGCTCCAAGCGCCGATCTTCGCCGTGCCGCTTGCCCTCGAGCGCGCGGGGATCGCGTGGCGCGATCTCGGCGCGATCGAGGTGCACGAGGCGTTCGCCTCGCAGGTGCTCTCGAACTTCCAAGGATGGGCCGCGAAGGGGTGGGAGATCAACGAGGACATCATCAACGTCATGGGCGGGTCGATCGCGATCGGCCACCCGTTCGGCGCCACGGGTGGGCGCATCGTCACCACGCTCGCGCACGAGCTCGTGCGGCGCGACGCGCAGTTCGGTCTCCTCTCTATCTGCGCGCAAGGGGGAATGGGGTTCGCAATGGTCCTGGAGCGGCGCTGATGCTCGCCACCGGGGGCGAGGGTGGAGGGGGAGGGGGAGGGGGAGGGGGAGGGGGCGCGAAGGGACGCCGGGGCGCCGCACTCACGTGGGAGGTCGTCGAGGGCGGCGTGGCGGTCGTCACGTTCGACTTGCCGGGCGAACCCGTCAACAAGATCTCCCGCGTCGTCAAGGACGACGTGCTCACGACGTTCGCGACCCTCGAGATGGACCAGGCCGTCCAGGCCGTGGCGTTCTTCTCTGGGAAACGCGACCAGTTCATCGCCGGCGCCGACATCGACGAGTTCGTACGGCTCACCACCGCCGCCGAAGCGGAGCGCCTCTCCGCCGGGGGACAAGAGTTGCTGGGGCGCGTCGCGCGCTTCCCGAAACCCATCGCCGTGGGCATTCACGGCGCCTGCTTGGGCGGCGGCCTCGAGTTTGCCCTTGCCTGCCGCTATCGGGTCGCGTCCGATCACCCGAAGACCCAGCTCGGCCTTCCCGAGGTCCAACTCGGCATCCTCCCAGGGGCCGGCGGCTGTCAGCGACTGCCCCGGCTGATCGGCGCCCGCGCGGCACTCGACATGATCCTCAGCGGCAAGATCGAGCGCGCGCGCAAGGCGTTCCAGCTCGGCATCGTCGACGAGCTCGTGCATCCGGCCATCTTACGCGAGATCACGATCGCGGCGGCCCGGCGCCTGGCCGGCGGGTGGCGGCCGAAGCGGCGCCGTCCGGGGGGCTTCGGGGCGTGGCTCCTCGACGGGAACCCGCTCGGACGCGCGATCGTGTTCCGCGCGGCGCGCAAGCGCACCCTGGCCCAGACGCACGGCCACTACCCCGCGCCACTCGCGGCGCTCGAGGCGGTGGAGTACGGGCTCCGACACGGCGAGGCGGCTGGTCTCAAACGCGAAGCCCAGCTGTTCGCCCAGCTCGCCGTGTCGGACGTGTCGCGCAAGCTCGTGCAGATCTTCTTCGCCACCACCGCCTTGAAGAAGGACTTCGGGATCGCGGACCCGCCCCCGCCCCGCGAGGTCCATCGGCTCGGCATTGTGGGAGCGGGTTTCATGGGCGCCGGGATCGCCGGCACGGCGGTGACGCAGGCGGGCGTGGACGTCCGCTTGAAGGACGCCGATCTCCCGCGCGTCGCGAAGGGCCTTGCCGCCGCTCGCGACATCCTGGATGAGCGTCTGCGCCGACGCCGCATCACCAAGTACGAGTACGCCCAGCTCGTCGCGCTGCTCTCGGGGGGCGCTGACTACGCCGGTTTCGGTCGAGCTGAGCTCGTCATCGAGGCGGTGTTCGAGGATCTGGCGGTGAAGCAGCAGGTCGTGCGCGAGGTCGAGGCCGCGACCGCGCCCGACGCCGTGGTCGCCTCTAACACGTCGACCCTGCCGATCCATGAGATCGCCGCGGTCGCCAGCCATCCGGGGCGGGTGATCGGCATGCACTTCTTCTCGCCCGTGGCCCGCATGCCGCTCCTCGAGGTCATCCCGTCAGCCGCCACCGAGCCCGTCTGCGTGAGCACCGCTGTGGCGTTCGGGCGCCGTCTAGGCAAGACCCCGATCGTCGTTCAGGACCGGCCGGGATTCTGGGTCAACCGCATCCTGACGCCCTACATGAACGAGGCGGGCCACCTGCTGGAGGAGGGGGTCGCGATCGAGGAGCTCGACGCCCTCATGGTCGACTTCGGATTCCCGGTCGGCCCCATCACTCTGCTCGACGAGGTCGGGATGGATGTGGCGGAGAAAGTGGCGGGCGTGATGCACGCGGCGTTCGGCGAGCGGTTTGCGCCAGCGCCAGCGTTCGCCAGCCTGGTGAAGAGCGGCCGCCTCGGGCGCAAGGTGGGGAAGGGGTTCTACAAGTACGCGCGCGGGAAGAAAGGCGACGTGGACTCGAGCGTCTACGAGCTTATCGGTACCCACCCGAACGGGGGTCCGCGCCCCGCGGAGGTCATCCAACGGCTGGTGCTCGTGATGCTGAACGAGGCGGCACGGGCGGTGGCGGAAGGCATCGTCCGCTCGCCCCGCGACGGCGACATCGGGGCCATCCTCGGCTTCGGGTTTCCGCCGTTTCGGGGCGGGCCGCTCCGCCACGCAGACGATCTGACGGCTCCGCGGGTGGTGACGGAGCTCGAGCGGCTGACGGAGCGCTACGGGGCCCGCTTCGCGCCGAGCGAGGCGCTGCGCGACCTGGCCCAGCGCAACGCGAGGTTCTATCCCGACGCTCCGCCCGCCTGACCGGGCCTCCGGCGATGCTGCGCACCGGTCTCCTCTGGTTGAGCGAGCGGCCTCGCATCTTCCGGTTCGTTCGCGGGAACGGCTTGGCGCGCCGCTTCGCCTCGCGCTTCGTCGCGGGCGAGACCGTGGACTCGGGCGTCGCCGCCCTGGCGGGCCTGAACGCGGCGGGCATCCGGGCGAGCCTCGACCTCCTCGGCGAGGCGGTCTCCACCGCCCCCGAGGCGCGCGGCGCGCGCGACACCTACCTCGAGACCTTGGACCGCATCAAGGCGGCGGGCGCCGACGCCAACGTCTCGCTCAAGCTCACGCAGATGGGTCTCGACATCAGCGAAGCGGTTTGCCTCGAGAACCTCCGCGCCATCGTCGCCCGGGCCCAAGCCTTGGGATCCTTCGTCCGCATCGACATGGAGCAGTCGGCCTATGTCGAGCGCACGCTGCGGCTCTTCAAGCACGCGCTGCACCCCGAGTTCGGCAACAGCGTAGGCGTGGTGCTGCAATCGTACCTGCGACGCACGGAGCAGGACGTGGAGGAAATGATCGCGTTGGGCGCGCGCGTCCGGCTGTGCAAGGGCGCGTACCAGGAGCCCGCCACCGTGGCCTTCCCCCACAAGCGCGACGTCGACGCGACCTACGTACGGTGCATGGAACGCCTCCTCGTCCACGGCACCTACCCCGCGATCGCCACGCACGACGCGCGGATCATCGGGCGCGCGAAGGCGTTCGCCCGCGACCGGGGCATCGCGCCGACGCGCTTCGAATTCCAGATGCTCTACGGTGTGCGCCGCGATCTCCAATTCGGGCTGCGCCGCGAGGGGTACAACGTGCGCGTCTACGTGCCGTTCGGGACCCAATGGTATCCCTACCTCATGCGCCGCTTGGCCGAGCGGCCGGCCAACGTGGCCTTTCTGCTCGGCAACATCGTGCGGGAGGCCCTACGGACGAGCTGACCGACGACACCCTGGGCGGCTACCGCCGCGTGCACGAGCGGGCCCCGGCGTTCGGCGGCGCGGACGGGCTGGCCTACACGGTGGGCACCTACGTCGACGCGCGCCCCGACGACCAGGGCCACTACGGCGCGGCGCTGCTGTTCGTCCGCTGGTCGGACGCGGGAGACCGCCCGGTCGGACACCTCGAAACGGAGTATCTCGCGTGGGGCGCCACGCCGGCCGAGGCGTTGGCCCCGCTCCTGCGCCTCAACCTGCGCGAGCTGAAGGCGCATCTCGATCGGTGTATCGCCCACGCGCACGGTGGAGCGGAGGCCGAGGGACCGGCGTGACGACGGGGGTCGTGCTGGCGCGGACCGGGTCGAGCTACCGCGTGCACACCGCGGCGGGGGAAGTCGCGGCCACGCTGCGCGGTCGGCTGAAGCAGCGCGACGACGACCGCGTGGTGGCGGGCGACGTGGTGGATCTCGAAGTCCGCGCGGATCGCACCGCGACCATCTCCCGGGTCCGACCGCGGCGCTCGGTCCTCGCCCGCCGGGCGGCGGGCGAGCGCACGGCGCGGCGGGCGCAGCCCATCGCGGCCAACGTCGACCAGGTAATAGTCGTGGCGGCCGCGCGCGACCCCGAGCCCAACCTTCGGATGCTCGACCGGTTCCTCGTGATCGCAGAGGCGAATCGGCTACCGGCGGTGGTGATCGTTAACAAGATCGAGCTCGACCGCGGCATGCTCGGAAGCCTCGTCGGCCGCTACGAGCCGGCAGGCTACCAGGTGCTCGCGACGTCGGTCGCCCGGCCCGAGGGCCTGCCGGCGTTGCGCGATCTGCTGCGCGGGCGCGAATCGGTCCTCACGGGCCCGTCCGGGGCCGGCAAGTCTAGCCTGCTGAACGCCCTGTACCCGGGGTTGAACCTTCGGATCGGCGCGATCAGCGAGAAATGGGGCACGGGCACCCACACCACCCGGGCGGCGCTCTTGGTGCCGCTCGCGGGCGGCGGGTACGTGGTGGACACGCCGGGATTGCGGGAGGTGGGGACCTGGGGCATCGACCCCGAGTTCCTAGCGATCTGTTTCCCCGAGTTTCGCCCGTTCCTCGATCAGTGCCGCTTCGACAATTGCCGCCATCT
>DATLKW010000431.1:0-2534 GCA_035538175.1 Gemmatimonadales bacterium
GACGCCTGAGACGCCGAGCTGGAACGTCGTGATCGTCACGACCGGCATCGCGCGCCGCTGGTTCGAGGACGGGCTCATCACCGCTCGAGACACCCTCGTGGTCGACGAGATCCATCAAACGTCGGCGGAGCTCGAACTCTGCCTCGCCCTCGGAAAGCGCGTCGAATGTCGGTTCATCTGGCTCTCCGCGACGGTTGACCCGGCGTTCTATGCGCGCTACCTCGGGTCGGTCGAAGTGCTCGAGACGCGCGCGTTCGATCCCGCCAAGGCCGCCCGGGTGCGCGTGGTGCCGGCGCAGCCGCTCGCGTTCCTCGACGACCGCTTCATGCGACGGGTGCTGGCCGAGCGGCGGGGCGTGGCGGTGTTCGTGCCCACGCGGGCCGAGGTCGAGCAGATCGCCACGGAGCTCGGCGGGCGGTGGCAGCGGCTGCCCACGGCGTTCTACCACGGTGGGGAGCCGATCCGCGTGATCCGCCCGTTCCTGGACGGGCAGGTGCGCCGGCCGTTCCTCCTCGCTATGACGGCGGCGGGCCAGTCGGCGTTGAACATCCGCGGCCTCGACACTGTGGTGATCTACGACGCCCGCTACGCGAACGTCGTCGAGCGGGGCCGGAACGTGCTCACCCGGCTCTACCTCGGCGCGAACGAGATCCTCCAGATGGCGGGCCGGGTGCATGGGCGCGTAGACGCCGGTGAGGTCTACATCCTGAGCGACCGGGACGTGGACTTCGCGCGCCTGGAGCCGGGGCCGCCCGAATTCCAGCTCGCTGGGGACGCGGACCGCGTCGCGATCACCTGCGCAGCGCTGGGCGTCGATGCGAGCGCGCTCGACCTGCCGGTGCCGCTCGACCGCACCGCGTATCGCGAAGCCGTGGCGCTCCTCGGCGAGCGCGGCTTGATCGAGCATGGCCGGCTCACGCGGTACGGACGCGAGGTGGAGGCGATGCCGGTCGAGCGGCCGTGGGGTGAGCTCCTCTACCACGCCGAGGGGGAGCTCGTGCCGATGGTCGCCGTCGCCGCCAACATCGAGTCGTTGCACCGCATGACGCGCGAGGAGCGGGACCTCACGGGACTCGTCGTCCCCGGGAGCGATCACTTGACCGCCTACAACGTCTACGCGGAGGCGGTGAACAAGCACGGCTACACGGGCGAGGTGTACGGGCTGCCGCGCCATCTGTTCCGCGAGAGCGTCGACCGGTGGGCGGAGGGCCGCGGGATCCTCGTGAAGGCCATCGAGGACGTGGCGCTCGGCGCGGCGTCGGTATACCGGCAGCTCGAGCTGCCGCTCCCCGAGCGCCTCGAGTACGCCGGCGACCGCACGCGGGCCGCGTTCGCGGACCTCGTGGCGAAGATCATGCCGTTCGACTTGGTGATCGACGAGCAGACGGCAGACGGCCGGGAGGCCCGCGTGAGCCGCAGCTCGGTGTGCGGGAGTTGGGGCGCCGTGGCGGGTACGCTACGCTATTTCGCTGACCGCTTCGGCGTGCCGCGGGCGAGCATCGAGGGGACGTCGTTGCCCGAGCGCACGATCCGCCGCTACGCGCGGCGCGGCGCCGCGACGGTGGCGTTCGAGCGGCGGCGGCGGCACGAAGGCTTGATGGTGGTGCGGACCATCAGCTATTTCGGCTTCGAGCTCGAGCGCGAGACGGAGCCGCTCGCGAATCCCTTCCCCGCCGAGCTCGCGGACGCCGCCCGGGCGGCGCTCGCCGAGGCCCTCCGCGCGGGCGACACGCCGCACCCCGATCAGGGCCGCGTGCGGCGGGCCCTCGACCGCCTCGGCTTCTACTGGCGTCGCTCGGGCGGCCGGCTGGCGGCAGCGGCCGCCGACCAGGTGGCCGCCACCCTCGCCCGGCAGCTTGCCACCGTCCGCTCATGGGAGGAGTTCCTGGGCACGCGTCTCGCGCTCGATGTGGAGGCGATGATCCCCGAGGCGGACCGGCGCGCGCTCGATGCGCTCCCTTCCTCAGTCCACCTGTACGGCGACCGCGTCCCCGTGGACTACGAGGTGGAACGAGGCGTGGGGATCGTGCGTATGCGCTTGAAGGAGGGTCAGGCGCGGCGCTTGAGACCATCGGACCTGCCGGCGTTCGATCGCCCCCTGCGATTCACCGTGCTGCGGGGCAAACGCGAGGCGCTGCGCTCGGACTCGCTCGACGACCTGCGCCGCGACTTGAGCGGCCTGTCCCGGGTCGAACGCCAGCGCCTGGCGCACGGGGGGCGTCGCCGCCGCCGCCGCTAGCGTCCCGGGTGGTCGCTCGGGCGGCCGCGCCCGAGCCCTACCGCGCGCTTTCCGGTGGTGAGAGATTCCCCGGGAGACCCCGGCGGCGGAGGCGGGGAGGGTCGCTACCGCCCCGGTGTGGTCTGGAACTTTGACCCGCGAATTGCGCTATGCTAGGACGTATGGCTGCGAGAGAGAAGACCCCGGGTCTCCCCCCCCAGCTCGCCTTCGCGCCCCTCGGTCAGGCGGTGCTCGAGACGTTCGGCGAGGGGATCGTGGTGTTCGACCCGTACGGGCGGCTGCTGTACGCCAACCA
>DATLKW010000432.1:0-1728 GCA_035538175.1 Gemmatimonadales bacterium
GGCCAGGGCGGCGCGCACGGCGAGCTCGATGGCCCGGCCGTTGGCCATCGGGAGGGCCCCCGGCAGCCCGAGACACACCGGGCACACGTTCGTGTTGGGCGGGTCGCCGAAGGCCGTCGAGCAGCTGCAGAACATCTTGGAGACCGTCCGGAGCTGCACGTGCGTCTCGAGCCCGATGACCGTTTCCCACCCCGCCGCGCCCGCCGCGCCCGCCATCAGGCCTCCTCCGTCGCGGGCACGACGCGCTCCAAGGCGTAGGCCGCCTCAAGCATCTCGTCTTCAAGAAAGGCTTGGCCGATCAGTTGGCCGCCGATCGGCAGGCCCTTGATGCGGCCGACTGGGAGCGAGATGGCCGACAGCCCGGCGAGGTTCGCGGTCACGGTGAAGATGTCGGAGAGGTACATCGCGACCGGGTCATCGAGCTTTTCGCCCGCTTTGAACGCCGGGGCGGGCGTGGTCGGCGTGAACAGGAGATCGACGCCGCGGTCGAACGCATTGCGGAAGTCCTGGGCGATAAGCGCCCGCATCTGCTGCGCTTTCCGGTAGTACGCGTCATAGTAACCCGACGACAGCACGTACGTGCCCACGAGGATGCGCCGCCGGACCTCGGGGCCGAAACCCTGCCCGCGCGTCGAGCGGTACAGCGCCTGGACGTCGGCCGCGCCGTCGTAGCGGGGGCCGTAGCGGGCCCCGTCGAAGCGCGCCAGGTTGGACGACGCCTCCGCCGGCGCCACGATGTAGTAGGTGGGCACGGCGTAGGAGGTGTGTGGCAGCGACACCTCTCGCACCGCCGCGCCGAGCTCCTTCAAGAGCCGGATAGCTCGATCGCAGGCGCGCCGCACGGCGGGGTCCAAGTCCGTGGGGAAGTACTCGCGCGGAATCCCGATCACGAACCCTTGCAGGGACTCCGGGACGGTCGGCAGGCGCAGCGGGTCGCGGTCCTCGCAGGTCGAGTCCCGGGCGTCCCGGCCGCTGATCACCGAGAGGACGCGCGCCGCGTCGTGCACGCTGCGGCCGAGCACGCCGATCTGATCGAGCGATGACCCGAAGGCGACGAGCCCGTAGCGCGACACGCGGCCGTAGGTCGGCTTGATGCCCACGACGCCGCAGAGCGAGGCGGGCTGGCGGACCGAGCCGCCCGTCTCCGAGCCCAGGGCCGCGGGGACGGCGCCCGCGGCGACGAGGGCCGCCGACCCGCCCGACGAGCCGCCCGGCACGCGCGTCTTGTCGAACGGGTGGAACGCGCGTCCGTAGGCCGAGTGCTCGGTGGAGGAGCCCATGCCGAACTCGTCGCAGTTCGTCTTGCCGGCGATGAGGGCGCCAGCGGCCTTGAGCTTGGCGACGGCGGTCGCTTCGTACGGCGAGCGGTACCCCGCGAGGATCTTGGACCCGCAGGTGGTGGTGAACTCGAGGGTGCAGATGTTGTCCTTGACCGCGACGGGCATCCCGTAGAGCACCCCGGACGGATGGGCGGCTTGGGCCTGGGCGATGAGGGACTTGCGCAGTTCTTTCGCGGGCGTGAGGCCGGCGTTCAGGCGTTTGGCCTTGACCAGGCGGTCGGCCGCCTGGTCGGCCGCCGCCCGCGCGCTGGCTAGGGCTTCGCTGGGATCCGTCACGCGTCGGCGCTCTCGAACGCCCCGAGCCTCGGCACGAGGAAGAAGCCGTCTTTGTATTCGGGCGCGAAGACGGCGGGCCCGAAGGCGAGAGGGACAGGTTTCACTTCGTCCG
>DATLKW010000433.1:0-10143 GCA_035538175.1 Gemmatimonadales bacterium
GAGCTCGATCGCGCGCGCCGCTACAGCCTGGCGCTCACGATCCTGCTCGCCGACATCGATCGATTCAAACTGGTGAACGACACGCGGGGCCACATTGCGGGAGACTCCGTCCTGCGCCAAGTTGGCGAGATCCTGCGCCGCGAGGCCCGCTCAGTGGATCTGGTCGCCCGTTACGGCGGAGAGGAGTTCGTCGTGGTCATGCCCGAGACGGCCCTGCACGGCGCCGCCATCTTCGCCGAGCGGCTGCGGCGGCGCGTCATGCACCACGACTTCGCCGATCCGGGTGAGGACCCCCTCAACCTGACGATCTCCGTCGGCCTCGCGTCGTTTCCGGACGATCGCGTGAACGGCGCGGACAGCTTCGTGGCCCTCGCCGATCAGGCTCTCTACCGTGCCAAGAACGAAGGCCGCAACCTGGTGCGCCAATGAGCGAGCGGCGCTGCCCCAAGTGCGGCACGGTGTACGCCGCGACTGCCCGCTTCTGCGCGCGCGACGGCAGCATGCTCGTGGAAGTCCAGAAGCCCTCCCCGGCCCCTGGGGCGGGCGTTGTGGGGAGCACCGCGGTCCGCACGCCGGCCAAGCCACGCGCCGCGCTCGACCGCGCCTCGTCGCTCTCGGGCCAGGTCCTCGACTCGCAATACCAAGTCCAGCGCAAGCTCGGCGAGGGAGGCATGTCGTACGTCTACCTCGCGCGGGAGGTCGCGACGGGCCGGGAGGTCGCGATCAAAGTGCTCTCTCCGAAGCTCGCCACCGATAAGAGCTCCGTGGAGCGGCTGCGGCGCGAGGCCGGCCTCGCCATGCGACTCGACCACCCGAATGTGTGCCGCATCCTGCGCCTGGGGGAGTCGGAAGACGGGCTCATCTACCTGGTCATGCCCTTCCTCAAAGGCGAACTCCTGTCGGACCGCGAAGTGCGCGGCGGGCCGATGGCGCTTGGGCCGGGGGTCGAGGTGCTTCGACAGGTGTGCGCGGGCCTGCACCACGCCCACGAGCTGCAGATCGTGCACCGCGACCTGAAGCCCGAGAACATCATGCTCGTGCCGGAAGGGTCGGGGCACGAGCGCGCCGTCGTCATGGACTTCGGGCTCGCGAAAGAGCGGCGTGCCGAAGGCCAACTCGCCAAGCTCACGGCGACCGGCATCATCCTCGGCACGCCCGAGTTCATGAGCCCCGAGCAGATCCGCGGTAAACAACTCGACGCGCGCTCGGACATCTACGCGCTCGGCATCGTGGCGTTCGAGATGTTCACGGGAAAGCTGCCGTTCCAGGGGCGGAACGCTCAGGAAATGATGATCGCGCGCCTGCGAGGCCAGCCGCTCAAGCTGCGCCAGCTCCGCCCGGACCTGTCGGAGGGGCTCGAGCGCGCCCTCGGTCGCGCGCTCGAGACGAACCCGGACGCCCGCTACGGCTCCGCGCTCGAGTTCGCCGCCGCCCTGGCGACGAGCGCCGACGCCGGCGCGCGCTCGAAGATCACGGAGCAGCTCCCATAAGGCGCTTCCCGGCGTTCGATCCACCCGAGTATGTCGAGTGGCAGCCCGACGACACCCTGGTCCGTGGCTTTCGTGAGACGCTCGAGCGTGACCCCGAGCGAGCGGCCGTCGTCGCCCGCCTTCCCGCTGACGCCAAGCTCGCCCTGTACGCCGGCTTGCTGCGCGCCCGGCTCCATGACATTCAGCTCAAGCGGTGGGTGCGCACCGGCGTCCTCTCCAAAGCGTGGCTCGGCACGGGCGAGGAGGCCACGACCATCGGGCCGGTGCACGCGCTCGAGCGGGGGCGCGACGTGGTCGCGCCCATGATCCGCAACGCCGCCGCGTGCGCCGAGCTCGGGCTCCCCGTCGCCGACATGCTGCGGGGGTACCTGGCGAGCGACGACTCCCCCTCCCGGGGCCGTGACCTCCACGTCGGCGCCTGGGCGCGCGGCGTGCTCCAGCCCATCTCGCACGTCGGCGACATGGTGCCCGTGATCAGCGGTATCGCGCTCACGTTCCGCCTACGCGAAGAGCGTCGCGTCGCGCTGACATGGGTGGGGGACGGAGCCGCGAACACGGCGGCCGCACACGAGGGCACCAACTTCGCGGCCGTCCAACGGCTGCCGGCGATCTTCATCCTGCAGAACAATCAGGTGGCCCTCGGCACGCGCCTCGAGCAGCATCACCTCCCGGGCAATTTCCGCGACTGGGCCGCGAGCTACGGGATCCGGGGCACGACGTTCGACGGCAACAACGTGCTCGACGCCTACGCCGCGACCCGGCTCGCCGCTGATCGCTGTCGCGCGGGCAACGGACCCGCGCTGCTCGTCGCCGAGACGTTCCGCATGGGAGGGCATGCGACGCACGACGAGCGCGAGGCCCGCGACACCCTCCCTGCCGCACTGTTTGCGGCCTGGGGGGCGCGAGACCCGATCGGCCTGTACGAGGAGTATCTCAAGGGTGACGGCGTGGCGCCCGCCCGGCTCCAAGAGATCGAGGACGCGGTGACGGCCGAGGTCGAGCGCGCGGCCGACGCGGCGCTCGCGAGCCGCGAGCGCATGCCGCCCGGAGAGTCGGCGTTGGAGGGCGTATACGCATCGCCCAGGAGGTCGGCGATCGGACCTGGAGAGTGAGCTATGGACCATAGGAACGGTGAGCGGTGGAGTCTCGTCGGCGGGACGCTCGTGCTCGGCTCGGCGATGCTCCTCGCGCTCCGGCCGGCCGCGCCCCGCGTGGACATCCACGCCGAGTACGTGAAGTACGTCTCGGGGAAGGACACGATCACGGCGTACCTCGCCTACCCGGAACGCAAGGACGCGGCGCCGGCCGTGATCGTGATCCACGAGATCTTCGGCCTGTCGGACTTCATTCGGCAGGAGACGGAGCAGCTCGCGCGCGACGGGTTCGTCGCCCTCGCGCCCGACCTCTTGTCGCGGCGCGGCGGCACGCCGAGCGCGAGCGATGACGCGCGCAAACTCATCGCAGGCCTCGCCCCGGACACCGTCACGCAAGATCTCGACGCCGCCGTCGGGTACCTGAAACAGCTCAAGGCCGTGCGACCGGACCGGATCGGCGTGATCGGGTTCTGCTGGGGCGGCAGCCAGAGCTTCCGCTACGCGACCAACAATCCGTCCCTCGGCGCGTTCGTCGTGTGCTACGGCACGGGCCCCGAGTCGACCGCCATCGCGCGCATCCGGGCGCCGGGCCTCGGCGTCTACGGCGAACACGACGCCCGCGTCAACGGAGGCCTCGGCAACGTCGAGGCGGCCATCCGCACGTATCACAAGAGCTACCGCTACACGATCTATCCGGGCGTCGGCCACGGCTTCTTGCGCTCCCGCGAGCAGCCGACCGTGGCGGACAGCGCCTGGCGGACCGTGATTCGGTTCTTCCGCGACCATCTCGGGAGGTAAGGGCCCCGGCGCGCCGCGCGGCTAGGGCCGGGTGGCGCCGCCCCCCAGGTACGCCCGCGCGCGCGCGAGCACCGCGTCGTTCCCGGCCAAGAGGTCCGCCACGGTCGGTTCCACGGGCAGGTCGGGCTTCACCCCCGATCCCGCATATTCCGACCCGTCGGCGAACGCGTGGCGCGTCACCGAGAAGTGGACGCCCCAGTTCCGGGGCAGGGTGAAGGTGGCGACGTCGCCGGGGCTCCCGGCGGACGGCTCCCCGATGATGACGCCGCGCCCGGCCATCCGGAACACGGCGAGCAGGTCCTCCCCCGCCCCCGCTGTGACACTCGAGGCGAGCAGCACGAGCGGGCCGCCGTAGGCCGGATGGTCGTCCCGCGGCGCAACACTTCCAGCCGCGGCGCCGTACCACGTCAGGGCGGAGTCGG
Source organism: Gemmatimonadales bacterium (assembly GCA_035538175.1). Lineage (GTDB taxonomy): Bacteria > Gemmatimonadota > Gemmatimonadetes > Gemmatimonadales > GWC2-71-9 > AG41. The sequence goes on from DATLKW010000433.1 coordinate 3,805, forward strand.
GGAGGCCCCAGGCGTGGAACGCCGCGCGGTTCTGGGGCGTTCTCCAGCGAACCGCGGGGAACGGCCGGTCGGTGAGGCGGGCGAGGATCTGGTAGGCGTACTCCGTGCGCCCCCCGGTCGCCTGTCGCAGGTCGAGCACGAGCCCCTGCACGGCACGAAAGTCCGGGAACGTGCGGTCGAATTGTCGCACGACCTCTTGGTCGGCGAGCGACGCGATGCGCACGAGCGTCGCGCCGCCCGGGAGCGAATCGACGGCGAACGCCGGGGGGTCGAGGGGCCAGCGATCGTTGAGGGAGAGGGAGCGCGTGACGCTCAGCCCGCGCGCCTCCTCCCCCCGCAGACGCACCAGGAGATGCACGCTCGTCCCCTTCTCGCCCTGGAGCATCCACGCGACGGCGCGCTCCCAGCGCTCGGCCGGCGTCGCCGCGGACGTCTCCGGGAGCACGGAATCGCGGATCCACGCTTCCGCAGGCACCCCCTGGACCGCCAGGATCTCGGCCAGCCGGTCCGGATGGGCGATGCGCATCTCGTCGTTCGGCGCGTAGTCGATGATGAAGGGCCGGCGCTCCACGCCCACAAGGAGAAGCGGGGGGCGGGCGATGCGAAAGCGAAGGGCGGGCGGCGCGACGACTGCAGCCTGGCCGTCCCCGAGTAGCGCAACGAAGCGGCGCAGGCGGCGGTAAAAGACCAGATCGGTCTGGGGCTCAGCGGCGAGACGGAGGTTCGCCGTGAGAGCGGAATCCCAGTCGATCCGGACGCGGGCCCAGTAGGCGAAATTGTAGCGGGCGTCCGCCCACACGGCGGCGAGGGCGTGGGCGCGCTCGGGGGCGGTGAGCTGTTGCGGGACCACGGCGTGCAGCGGCGCGACCACCGCCCCAACCAACCACATGAGGAGCTTCGCACGAGTGGTCACGCGGCTAATCTATCTCCTTCTCTTCGTGGCGCCGCAGGTCTTGATCTACGCGTACCTGCGCACGCGCCTCCCGGACCCGAGCCGGCCTGCCGCCGCGCGCCGCGTCCGCGCGCTCCTCACGCTCGTTTTCGTCACCTTCAATCTTCCCTGGGTGCTCGTCGCGCAACGCGCGCTCTCCGGCTCGATGTGGAGCCTGGGTCGCCTGCCGTTCACGGGCCCTTGGATTGCGTGGCAGCTCTTGGGATGGATCTTCGCGGCGCTCGTCGCGGTATCGGTCGTCGGCCGGGCGGCGGTGCTGCTCGCGCGGCACCTCGGCGCCATGCTCCGACGCCCCCCCGGGCCTGCGGCGGCCGCGGCCGCGCTGGACGCTCCCCTGTCGCGACGCCGCTTCCTCGCCCGAGCCACCTACAGCTACGCCGCCGCCGGGGCGGCCCTGTCGAGCTACGGCATCTGGAGCGCCTATCGGCTGCCGGAGGTCACGCGCCGCACGCTCTTGTTCCCCGACCTGCCGGCGGGACTCGAGGGCCTTACGGTGCTCCACCTCTCCGACCTCCACGCCGGCGTCCACCTCGGACAAGACAAGATGCAGGAGATCGTGGCGCTGGCTAACGCGCTCCGCCCCGAGCTCATCGTCCAGACGGGCGACATGATCGACATCTCGCGATCCTTCATCCCTCCCTACGTGCGGGCGTTCCGGGAGCTCCGTGCCGAACTCGGGGTCGTCACCGTCCTCGGGAACCACGACCGCTACACCGGCGAGCAGGACGTGATCCGCGGGTGCCGCGACGCAGGCCAAGTGTTCGTCCAAAATGGCTGCCACGTGATCGAGCGCCACGGCACGCCGCTGGCCCTCGTCGGCATCGATGATCCCCACAACTGGACCGCAGACGACCCCCAACCTGCGGACTTGGACGCCGCGCTCGCCACGACGCCACCCGAAGCCTTCCGGGTGCTCCTCGCCCACCGTCCGGGGGCCTGGGACGGGGCGGTTCCGCGGCACATTCCCCTCACGCTCGCCGGGCACATTCACGGCGGGCAGTTCTACGTGCCGCTCGTCGGGTGGTCGACGGGTCGCCTTATCACCAAGTACGTGATGGGCCACTTCCGGCGGGGCACGAGCCAGCTGTACGTGAGTCGCGGGATCGGCGTCGTCGGCGTGCCGATCCGCGTGTTCACTCCGCCCGAGATCGAGCTGTTCGAGTTTCGGCGCGGGGCGGGGTCGGGGGACTGAGCTCCGCCCCACGGGTCACGCGCCGACGGTCCGGCTGTCACCCCTGGTGCCGCGCGCGGCGATCGCGTCCCACGCCCCGTCCAGGGCGAGCTTCACGCCGGGGTGCGTCTCGGGCCAGGCCTGGGCCGACACGCGGTCGATCGCCACCCCGACGACCGCGAGCCACACCCCCGCCCACACCTCCGCCGCCCCCGCCTTCACCGATCCATCGGCCTTCCCTTGCGCGATCAGGCTCTCGAGGCCGAGCCGAAAGTCCCGCGCCGTTTTTTCGCTCTCGTCGTCCAAGAGGTCGTCATGGCGTTGGACGAAGAACAGTCGGGCCACGGCGGCGTCCCGCGCGGCGCCCGCCACGAGGCCGCGCGCGAGCTCGGTGAGTTTCTCCCGCGGTCCCACATGAAGAGCGTTGGCGTCTGCGACCAGCTTGCCCGCCCAGCGCGCGGAGGCCCGGTACAGCTCGTTAAAGCATTGCCGCTTGCCGGCGAAATGGCGGTAAATCGTCCCCTCGGCCACGCCCGCCCGCTTGGCGATCTCGGGCGTCGTGGTCGCGTGGTACCCCCGCGCCGTGAACAACTCGAGCGCGGCGCGGACGAGGCGCTCGCGGGTGAGATCGGCTTGGGTCATCGGCCGCGAATCTAACGCCCCCCTCCCGGTGCGGGACGGGGTTCCACCGACGACCGGGGCTCGCTAGGTTTCCGCCCCCGGTCACGCCGTTCCTCCGCTGGAGGCTCTTCGCGATGCGCATGTTGGTGTTGGGAGCGGGCCTGCAAGGGTCGGCCTGCGCGTACGACCTGTTGCAGCAACCGACGGTGGAGCGTGTCACGCTCGCCGACCTGGCCCCCGCGCGGATCCCCGGGCTCCTCCAGCCCTACGTCGGCGCGCGCCTGGCGCTCCGCCAGCTCGACGTGCAGGACGGGGCCGCGCTGCGGGCCGCCATGCGAGACCACGACGCGGTCCAGAACGCCGCCCCCTACTACTTCAACCTCGCCGTGTCGCGCGCGGCGCTGGACGCGGGCGTCCATTGCGCCGACCTCGGCGGGAACACGGAAATCGTGTTCCAACAGCGCGCGCTCGATGCCGCGGCGAGCGACAAGGGCGTGTCGCTGATTCCGGACTGCGGGCTGGCCCCCGGGATGGTGAATATCCTCGCCGCCGAAGGGATCCGACGCGTGGGCGCCGCCGACGCGGTGAAGATCTACGTCGGCGGCCTGCCGCAGCACCCGGAGCCCCCCCTCAACTATCAGATCGTCTACTCGCTCGAGGGCGCCCTCGACTATTACACGACGCCCTCTTGGGTCCTGCGCCACGGCCGGCCGGCCCGCGTCGACGCGCTGTCCGAGCTCGAAACGGTCACATTCCCGCCTCCGGTGGGCGAGCTGGAAGCGTTCCACACGGGCGGCGGCATCTCGACCCTCCCCTGGGCCTACGCGGGCCGCGTGAACACCATGGAGTACAAGACCCTCCGCTACCCCGGCCACGCCGCCACCATGCGCGCCATCCGGGAGCTCGGCCTGCTCGAGCTCACCCCCGTCCGCGTCAAGGGGACGGACGTCGTCCCGCGCGAGGCCTTCATCGCGACCGTCTCGCCCAAGCTGACGAAGCCTGACGGTCGCGACCTGGTCGCGCTTCGCGTCGAGGTGCGCGGACGCGACGGGGGCCGGGCGTCCTGGCAACTCGTCGACTACTACGACGCGGCCCACGGCGTCAGCGCCATGATGCGGACGACCGGGTATTCCCTCGCGATCACCGCGCTGATGCAGGTCGACGGGCGGATCCGCGCCCCAGGCGTTCACACGCCCGACGAGGCGGTGCCGTTCGCCGAATACGTGGCCGAGCTGGCGAAGCGGGGCGTGGAGATCGCGGAGGCGTGAGGCGCAGGTCGGGCGGCCGGGCCCGCGACGTCAGTAACTCCAGCTCGTTCCGAAGAGCAGCTGGCCGCCGTCGCTACCGCGCCCGTACCCGAGGACGAGGAGCGAGTTGCGAAGCAGCCGCAGCGCGAGCTCCGCACCGCCGCTCCGGTGCAGCTCGGTGGTGGTGAGGCGCACCGCCTCCCCGGCACCGAAAACCCGGCCTGCATCGTAGAACGCCACCACCTTGAGTTCGACCGCATCGCCCACGGCGACGACGGCGTAGCGTGCTTCCAGCCCGCCCACGAGCTTGCCCGGGCCCGTGAACCGGCCGTCGTAGTATCCCCGCAGCGAGCGATAGCCCCCCACTGCCACGACAGGCAACTCGCTCGTCTCCAAGTCCTGCAGCACGGCGAGGGGCGGACTCCCCGTCATCCCCTCGGCGCCGAGCCGCCCGGCGAGCACCAGGCGCCGGACGGGATGCACCTGGAGGGTCGCGTCCGCCGTCCTGCGCGCGTAGCCCGTGCCGCTCGCCACCAGCGCCTCGACCAGAACGCCCGCGTGGGGATCGAGCTCGCTCTCCCGCGTGTCTAGCACGAGGCCCGTGCGAACGACGCGGTCGGTGAAGGGCACCGTGCTTGAGTCCACGCGCCCCGCCGCGAGATCGGCGCCGAAGACCGAGCGGCCCGGCAGCGCTCGAAAGTCCGTGTGGACAAGACCGCCGCCCACGAGCAGGCGGAGCGGCCCGATCAGCTGGTGCTCGAGCGTAACGCGGAGCGCGAGACGAGTGCGACTCAGGCGGTAGAACGACGCGCCGGCCAGGGCAACACTATCCGGCACGTAGCGCGTGTCGTTCCCGAGGCCGTAGTAGCCGAGTCGGTTTTGGCGCACGGCGCCGGCCGTGGCGCGCGTCCGCCATCCCTCCCACCAGGCCGGGGCCCAGGCATCGACGACGAACGCGTAGCTGCCGCGCGTGCTGGCGCCGGCGTCGAGGTTGACGGAGGCGCGACTTACCTCGGGCCGCTCGACGGCGCCGAGCGGACTGTAACGGCCGTAGTGCAGTGCGCCCCACACGCCGTCGCTCGCGGTATAGGAGACATAGGGATAAAAGTTGTCGCGCCAGTAGCGCTGGGCCGCGAGCGCTGGCGCCGCCCCGGCGAGAAGCGCCAGCGCCGCGCTAGCGACGCGCGGTCGGCCGATCGTAGAGGTATGCCGTATCGAGGAGCTTCGCTTGGGTGCCGTCGTGCACGGCGAACCGGCCCGGGTAGAGCGCCGCGGCGCCGAACTCGCCGCGCTTATTCACGGCGTAGTACGTCAGGTCGTACTTCGGACGCCCGCGCTCGTCGAGGAGGCGTGCTTCGGTCACCTTGACCGCTCGCTTGAGGGTCTCGAGGCAGGCGTCGGTCGGCTGCATGCCGCGGCGCATGAACTCCACGGTCAGGAATCCCCCGCACACCTTCATGTTCGACTCGCCGCGTCCCGTCGAGCCGGCCGCCCCGATGTCGTTGTCGGTGTACTCGCCCGCCCCGATGATCGGGCTGCCGCCCACCCGGCCTGGGATCTTGAACGCGAGCCCACTCGTGCTCGTCGCAGACGAGATGTCGCCTTGAGGGGTGACGGCGTTGCAGTTGATCGTGCCCGTCGGCCGGGCGAGCAGGTGCTCCGCCTCCGGCACGTCGAGGTAGTCGTCGTTCGGGTTCAAGTTGGCGCGCCAGTGGAGCCACGCTTCGCGGGACTGGTCCGTGAGGAGGTCTTCCTCCTTGAAGCCGTACTCGAGCGCGAACCGCTTGGCGCCCGCACCCACGAGGAGGATGTGATTCGTGTACTTGAGGACGAGCTTCGCGACCTCGGAGGGCGTCTTGATCCCCTCGATCGCCCCCACCGCCCCCGCGCGCCTCGTGGGCCCATGCATGCAGGAGGCGTCGAGCTGCACCACCCCCTCGGCGTTGGGCAGCCCGCCGTAGCCGACCGACATGTCATTCGGATCGAGCTCCTGGATCTTCACCCCCTCGATGACAGCGTCTAGGGTGTCCGCGCCCTGGAGCAGCAGGTCGAACGCCTTCTGGACGGCGCGCAGCCCGTTCACGCTCGAGATCACCACGGGCTTCGCCGCCCAACGACTCTCGGGCCCGACGGGCCGCGGCGGCCGCATCGGAAACGGGATCTCGCGCGCGCTCGTAGCCGCCACACCCACGGTGGCGGTGGTGAGAAACCGGCGGCGCGACAGCGCTTCGGCCATGACGGGACTCCGGACCGGAGAAGGGCGTGAGTACGTTGGTACCGCCGTTACCGGCCTGTCAACTTGCTCGGCTCAGAGGGCCGCCCTAACGTTCCGACCGTGGACCTCCTGG
>DATLKW010000434.1:0-4807 GCA_035538175.1 Gemmatimonadales bacterium
CCTCGCGCGAGGACAGACCGAAGTCGGCACTCCGCAATTCGCGATCGACCACGTCGGTCTGCTGTTCCCACACCGGGTGCGAGGCATCGATCACGTGCAATAGGAGGTCGGCCTCACGGGCTTCCTCGAGCGTCGCCCGGAACGAGGCGACGAGGTGGTGGGGCAGCTTACGTATGAACCCCACAGTGTCGGTGAGTCGGAAGCGATACCCGCCTCCCACGTCGACCTCGCGGGTGAGGGTATCGAGCGTGGCAAAGAGGCGATCCTCGACTACGACATCGACGCCTGAGAGCGCGCGCAGGAGGCTCGACTTCCCGGCGTTGGTGTAGCCGACGAGCGCCGCGCTCGGGAGATCGCGCCGCCCCTGGCGCTGGTTCGCGCGGTGATCGGCCACCTCCTCGAGGCGGCGCTTCAAAGCGGAGATCTTGCGCCGGATGGCGCGGCGGTCGGTTTCGAGCTGGGTCTCGCCCGGTCCCCGGAGCCCGATCCCGCCGCGAATGCGCGACAGGTGCGTCCACATCCGGGTGAGGCGCGGCAGGAGGTACTCGAGCTGCGCGAGCTCGACTTGCATCTTCGCCTCGGCCGAGCGGGCGCGCGTCGCGAAGATGTCGAGAATCACTTCGGTGCGGTCCATCACCCGCACTGCGAGCGCCTTCTCGAGGCTCGCCCCTTGAACGGGGGACAGCGCTTCGTCCATGAGCACCAACGTGGCGCGCGAGTCGTGCAGCACGCCCTTCAGCTCCTCGACCTTCCCCTGCCCGAGATAGAAGGTCGGGGTGGGCGCCTCGATGCGTTGATGGCTCCGGCCCACCACCTCAGCGCCCGCCGTGTCGGCCAAGCGGCCGAGCTCGTCCAAGTGCTCGTCCACTTGCGCTGCGTCGGCCGACCCCTTGCGCGGCGCGCCCACCAGAAAGGCGCGCTCGACGGGCGGCTGAATTTCGATTAGCTGACGGATGTGAGGCTGCTCCTGACCAACATGCTGAGGTGTAATCTAGCGCCTCCGCATGGGGCGGAGCAGCCGGACGCGGCGCCCCATCCCATCCTTGCGTGACCGGCAACCGCGCGGTGCCCGCGCAGGTGCCCACCCCCACCCTCCCAGCGGGGGCCCGTCACTTGAGGAGCTTCATGAGGGGCACATTCCCCTGCCCCGTGACCCCGACGGTCTTTGTACCAATCGGCGTATCGAGGAACACCCGACCAGTCAGGGCGTAGCCGACGGCCCGCCGCGTCACGAGCGCCTTGGCGCCCGCCCCGAGTCCCGCCCATTCGAAGCGCACCGGAACCACGACCCGACTGTGGTTCGTGGGCGACAGGTCGAGTGGCCGATCGAGCAGCGCGTCGCCGAAATGGGTCCCCTCGAGATCGATCCCCACCTCAAGCCGCGTGGACGTGAGGCGGTAGTCGTTCGGGTTCCAGACGTCGAACACCAGGTCAAAGGTGCCGCCGGTGAGCCCGATCCCGGTGACGTCGATCTCCTGGAGCGTCACGTCCGGCTCCTGGAACGCGATGCGCCCCAGTGTGGCGCAGCCCGTGAGGACGAGGGTGAGCGCAATCACCTCACGCATCGGGTCCTCCAGGCGCCCGGTCTCGGCTCGCTCGCTCTTTCAGCTCCCGCCAAAAGGCCATGCGCTGTTTGACGTCCTTTTCAAACCCGAACTCCGTCGGCTCGTACCACTTTTCACCCTTCAGCGCGTCCGGAAGGTACTCCTGTGGCACGTAGGCGTGCTCGAACGCGTGCGCATACTGGTACCCGGCGCCGTACCCAAGCTCCTTCATGAGGGGGGTGGGGGCGTTCCGAATGTGGAGCGGCACGGCTTCGGTGGGATGCGCTTGGGCAGCTTGGGTGGCGCGATCGAAAGCCGCGTACACCCGGTTCGATTTCGGCGCCGTGGCGAGATAGACGACCGCCTCGGCGAGCGCGAGCTCCCCTTCGGGCGTACCGAGGAAGTGGTAGGCATCCTTCGCAGCGAGGGCGACCGACAGGGCGCGCGGGTCGGCGAGACCGACGTCCTCGGTAGCGATGCGTACGAGTCGGCGGGCCACGTAGAGCGGATCCTCGCCCCCCACGAGCATCCTCGCGAGCCAGTAGAGCGAGCCCTCCACGTCCGAGCCGCGCACCGCCTTGTGCAGCGCCGAGATCACGTTGAAGTGCTCCTCCCCGCTCTTGTCGTAGCGCGGCAGGGGTTTCTCGAGCACCGAGACGACCACATCTCGGGAGACGGGTGAGGGAAGGCGGGCGGCGCGAACGTGCTGGAGCACCGCTTCGAGCCCGTTCAAGGCACGTCGGGCGTCACCTTGGGCGTAGGTCACAAGCGCGTCGACCCCTTCCGGCGCGACGGCCGCACGCTCGCCGCCTGGCTCCAGCGCTCGGTGGAGGATCGTTCGGACGTGTTCGTCCGTGAGTGGCTCGAAGACAAACACGCGGCAGCGCGAGAGCAGCGGGGCGGTCAGTTCGAAGCTCGGGTTCTCAGTCGTGGCGCCGATCAGCGAGATGATGCCGCTTTCGACCCAGGGGAGAAAGGCGTCCTGCTGCGCGCGGTTGAACCGGTGGATCTCGTCGCAGAAAAGGATGGTGCCCCGGCCCTCGTATTTCAGCCGATCCTCCGCTGCCTTGATGATCTCACGCACCCGCGCCACCCCCTCGGTGACCGCAGAGAACGGCTCGAACTGGCGGTCGGTGTACTTGGCGACCAACCGCGCGAGCGTGGTCTTGCCCGACCCCGGCGGGCCCCAAAAAATCGACGAACCGATGTCGCCGCGCCGGATCGAGTCGCCCAAAGGCTTCCCTGGCCCGAGCAGGTGCTCTTGACCGAGAAAGTCGTCGAGCCTCTTCGGCCGCATCCGGGCGGCGAGGGGCTCCCGCGAGCCCTGGAATAGCGTGGGCTCTGTCAAGCTCCCCTCCGAGTGCACTCCCGCACGGGCCGAGTTCCTCTAGCCACTACTCTCCTTCCTAACGCAGGTGGGACTCCCCAAGCCGAGTTCTTATGAGGAAGATAGGGGGTCCTGAGTTACGGCGCGTGATTTGCGGCGCCAGCCGTATGGGTTCAAGTTCCCCGAGACAAGCATGAGAGCGATGCACGCACACCTGCTTCAGGCACTAAGCCGATTCCAGCTCGTAGCGTGGCTCAGCGCGGCCGTATGCCTGGCCACCGCGCGCGTGGCCGAGACACAAGAGTCCCGGCGCGGCGACCGACGACCTTTCGACCTCGGAACCCTCGACCGGCGGCACCCCCTTTTGGCGGCCCCCCCCTTGCCGGCCGACTGGCTCACCGACGGTGGCAACCCCCGCCGCACCGCCTGGCAAGGAAACGAGACGATGCTCTCCCCTCGGACCGCGAAAGACATCCGGCTCCTCTGGAAGATCACGCTCGACAACGCGCCTCGAGAAATGCACGCCCTTCTGCCGGCGCTCGTCATCGGCCGCGTCGACACACCCACCGGCCCGAAACAGATCGTCATCGAGACCGGTGTTTCTGACAACCTGTACGCGGTCGACGCCGACCACGGCGTGCTGCTCTGGAAGAAGCGGTTCGACCATACCACGGTCGGCGACACCACGGCGAGCGACGACCTCATGTGTCCCGGCGGCATCACGGCGACACCGGTGATCGGTGCCGCGCCTACGGCCGGGCGTTACACGGTCTACGCCGCGTCGTGGGACGGCAGGCTGCATCAAGTGAACGCCGCCGATGGCGAGGACGTGGCCCCGCCAGCCAAGTTCATGCCGCCGAACGGGAAGCCGTACGCGTTGAACCTGTGGAAAGACGTCCTCTACACGCACACCGGGCAAGGCTGCGGCGGCCTCCCCAACATGGCCTACGCCTACGACCTCGCCACGAATCGGGTCGGCAGCTGGGGGCCGGCGGGCGGGGGCATGTGGGGCCGCACGGGGCCAGCGATCAGCTCGAAGGACGTCATGTACACCGGCACCGGGGACGGGCCCTGGGATCCGGAGCGCGGGCTCTATGGCAACGGCATCATCGGGCTTCGTCAGAACCCCGCCACCAAGGCGCTCGAGCTCGTGGACTACTACGCCCCCTCGAACGCCGCTTGGCTCTTCAAACGCGATCTCGACCTCCAGGTGACGCCCGCGATCTTCAACTACCAGGGACGAGAGTTGATGGTCGCCGGCGGCAAGGAGTGCCGCATCTACCTGATGGACACCGATTCAATCGGTGGCGACGATCACCGGACGCCCCTCTTTCGGTCGCCGCTGCTCTGCAACGAAGGTGGGAATTTCGCCTCGGCGGGCATCTGGGGCGCCATGGCGAGCTGGGCGGACTCAAACGGCACGCGCTGGGTGCTGACACCGTTTTGGGGGCCCAAGCATTCCCTGTTTCAGGCCCCGATCGAACACGGACCCATCGCCGGCGGGGCCGTCGCGGGCTTTAGGGTCGAGGTGCGCGACGGGACCTATCGTCTCACGCCGGCGTGGATCTCACACGACATGAACCGCGCCGAGCCTCCCGTCGTGGCGAACGGGGTCGTCTTCGCCTACGCGAGCGGCGAGAACACCACACAGGCGACGCCCGAGATCGGCCTTCGCGCAAACCGGTCGGAGTATCGCATCCCGCGTTCCACGCATGCCGTCCTCTACGCCTTGGACGCCGCGACTGGTAACGAGTTGTGGTCGAGCGGCAGCGCGATGACTTCGTGGAACCACTGGGCGGGCCTCGCCGTTGCAAACGGCCGGATCTACCTCGGTACCTACGACGGGACCCTCTATTGCTTCGGCATCGCCCCATGAGACGAGTCAAGCCGGAGGTGGCGGCCGCGCTCGTGGCGCTGGGCGGAGTCCTGGCGCCCC